>JAISKS010000045.1 GCA_031260825.1 Bifidobacteriaceae bacterium | reverse complement strand
AGCAAGAATCCTAATAATTTCATTAACGTTATTTTGGTTATGTGTAGCTAGAATAAGTTTAGGTTCCATATTTAACCTTTCAAAATCTCACGAATTTTATCAAGTCTTTTTGCAAGTGTTTTTTCATCGCCATGCTCAGATGGAAAATAATAACGCGTGTTTTTTTTCTCTAAAACATCAGGTAAATACTGCTGTTTAACGATATGATATGGAAAATCATGAGCATATAAATATGGTTTTAATTTCACTCTTTTTGCGGGCAAATAAGTTTGATCTCTAAGAGGAGTCGGAACGCCACCATCAGGTCCACCTAAAATTCCAGTATTTAATTCGGCAATCGCGGCATCAATCGCTAAATATGTAGCATTCGATTTTGGCGCTAAAGCCACGGTAATCACTGCTTGACTTAGTATAATTCTAGCCTCAGGAAATCCTATTTTTTCAACAGCAGTAGCAGCTGCAACAACAGTTTGCAAAACAGAATTATCCGCAACACCAACTTCTTCAGAAGCCGCAATCATAATACGGCGAGCAATGAATCTTGGGTCTTCGCCCCCCACAATCATTCGCGCTAAATAATGAAGAGCAGCGTCAACATCAGAACCGCGCATAGATTTTATAAAGGCAGAAGCGACATCATAATGCGTATCTGCATTTTTGTCATATTGATAAAAAGCACTATCTAGGTTTTGTTTTAAGTCGTCAGCAGTGATTTTAATAGGTACTGATTTTTTGGATTTAGTTTTTTTCTGAGCTGTGTTTTTTTCAGCATGTACCGCATAATATGTAACTTCTAAAATCGTGAGTGCTTTACGAGCATCTCCACCACTTGTATACACAAGCAAATCAATCGCTTCATCATCTAAAATAGGTTTTGTCTCAAAGAAATCTGAATTAAGCGCGTTCTTAATAATTCCAGTTAATTCATCAGCTTCAAGAGGTGAAAAAGTAGCCAAAAACGAACGAGAAAGTAGAGGGCGAATAATGCTAATTCCCGGATTTTCAGTAGTAGCTCCGACTAAAATTATAAGGCCATTTTCAACGGCAGGAAGCAAAACATCTTGCTGAGCTTTTGAAAATCTATGAATTTCATCAACGAAAAGCACTGTGGATTTGTCTTGTAAAATTAGGTTATTTTTTGCTTCATCAATAATTTCACGCAAATCTTTTACTGTTGCATTTACTGCAGAAACTTCTTCAAAATTATATATTGAATTCGATTTTATCAAATATGCAACTGTCGTTTTGCCGGTACCAGGAGGGCCATAGAGAAGTACCGAACCGCTATGAAGTTTTTGACCATTTATAAGAGCTGCGAGAATCGAATTGCCGGAAAAATACTTAGTTTGACCGAAAAAACCTTTGAGATCACGCGGGCGGATATAGGTTGAAAGAGGGAGGTTTTGATCTGCGTGGTTCATATGTATATTTTAACATAAGTTGGAAGTAATTACAGATAGATTCCTGGTCGATTTTTTGGGGGCAATATACCGATTTTGAACATTTTTGCCCAAAAAACACCTTAAATTGTTCAAAATCGGTATATTGCCCCTGTTTTTTCACGAGTATATGTTTTTTCGACTATAATGTGGTGTTTTGGACACTTTATAGTCGAAAAAACATATACTCGCGGGGCTTTAGATTCCTGCTTTCGCAGGAATGACACGCAGGAATGACAGGTGGCTTGAGTGCAAAATAGAATTGTAAAAATGTAAAAGCGCACACCTATTGCGAGTGCGGAGCACGAGCTAATAAAATGGTGTGCAAGATAGGAGGAGTCGGCGAAGACGGCGACGGGCATTTTTACAATTGATATTTTGCATCAGGCCATGATGGATTCCTGAATGACAACCAGGGTTAATTCAATTTATACAATTTCCTTAAATCCGGAAATAAAAACATCCAAAGCCCAGCTGTGGCAATAGTCATCGCGGCTCCAAAAAGTACACTTGGTACTGTACCAATCAAACCTGCGACCATTCCAGATTCGAATTCACCGAGCTGATTTGATGTACCGACAAAAATGAAATTTACACTTGATACGCGGCCTCGAAGCTCATCAGGAGTTTTTATTTGAATAAAGATTTGTCGAATTGTAACAGAAATCATATCGAAAGCACCTAATAAAATTAAGGCAAATATAGATAATGCAAAGTTTGTTGAAACACCAAAAAGTGCAGTAAACGCAGCGAATCCGAACACCGCTCCAAACATTTTATATCCAACATTTCTACCAATTGAACGAGCGCCTCTTTTTGCAATAATAAGCGTTACAATTAATGCGCCAATCGCAGGTGCTGTCCTAAGAATGCCAAGTCCGACAGGTCCTACTTTTAAAATGTCATTAGCATATATAGGCAAAAGAGCCGTAGCGCCGCCAAAAAGTACTGCGAATAAATCAAGGGAAATTGTGCCTAAAATTGATTTGTTTTTCCAAATATATTCAAATCCTAATAAGATTTCATGAAGTTTAGAAATATCTTCTGAGTCAGGAATATTTGAATCTGATGTATCCGCTCCCCACTTATACAAATCAATTTTTAATCCCATAATTACACAAATGGCGATCGTATTCATAATACAAATCACTGCATAAACCATCGCAGGGTGAATAATATAAATTAATCCTGCTGCAGCTGGACCAGTCATTTTTGCGATTTGTGATGCTGAATTATATTTAGCAATCGCTGTTGGAAAATCTTCTTTTGTCACAATTCGTGGAAGTGTGGCTTGGACTGAAGGCCCCTGAATTGTGTAGCCGCAGCCGTATAAAAAGATTAATACAAGATACGAAAACACATTAGAATGATTAGATAATGTTAACCAGATTAACAATGCTCCTGATATAAAACATATGATTTGTGAAATAATAATATTGATTTTTTTATTATGTTTATCTGCTAAAATCCCTGCTGGCATCATACAAAAAATAAGTGGCAAAAACGCTGCAAGTCCTATATACGCTAAGTCAAATGCGCTTTTATGAATCATATAAATTTGTTGACCTGCGCCGATTGCAAGCATTTGAAAAGTAAAAGATATGCAAGCTCTAGCGATAAGCATACGTTTTAAAGATGATTTTGAAAGTTTTTCTAATTGCATAATTTCTCAGATAATTTTTTTATTGTAAGCCCATTTTCTTCTAGTATTTCAGGGCGAGATTTCGTTTCATAGAATTTATTTTCTACGCCAAAATTATATATTTTATAGTTAGATTTTTCTTGTTTTTCAAGCTCTCTTTTTAGAGCTTCGCCTGCGCCACCTTCTATAATTCCATCTTCAAGAGTTACAATTTTACTGACTTTAGAGCTGCGTATTTTTTCGATTAATTCGCCTGATACAGGGTACAATTGATCTATTGCAATTGCGCTTTGATTTATGTTTTTGGCAAGGTCTATTGCAAGCTGTCCAAAAGATCCAAATCCGACAATTAAAACATCTTTGATAGAATCTGCGTTTGAGTTTTTTAGTTTTTTTGGAAGTGATTTAGGATATCTTATTACGGTGAAGTTTCCATTTTTTTGCTGTGCTGTAGCTGTAGAAATTGCATTTTTTAAACTGTCTTGATCATAAGGTGCTACTATTTTTATACCAGGTATTTTGGAAAAAAGCGAAATATCCCAAAGTCCATTATGCGATGCGCCGTCAGATCCTGTAACGCCTGCACGGTCGAGAAGTAGGGTGATATTGCCCACTTTATCATTATACGCTTGAAGTCCGACATCAAACATAAATTGATCAAAACCGCGAACAGCAAAGGTAGAATATAGTGCGCAAATGACATCATTTCCCATATATGCGAGCCCAGCGGCCTTACCAGCAAGATGTTGTTCAGCGATTCCGACATCTTTAAAGCGCTCAGGAAATTTATCTGCAAATGGCGTTAAACCAAGCGGGCCAGGCATAGCGGCAGAAAGTACAAATAGTTTTTCATTTATAGATGCTACATCAACAATGGTTTTCGCAACTATATCTTTGCATTCTGTTTCAGACATTTTAATTAAAGTTGTGTCGCCACATTGTTTTCCTACTGCATGATATTCGGCTGGAGACTCCTCGGCATCTGCCGACCCTAGACCTTTATGAGTAATTGTATGAATAATAATTGGTCCATGAAAGTTTTTTGCATGATCAAATGCGTTCATTAATTGTGTCAAATCATTGCCATCAATTGGTCCATAATATGGAATATTTAAATCAGAAAAAACAGAAGTTGGTCGAATTAAATTCTTTACATATCGCGTAGAAGTATGCAGAAATCTATTAACTACAATCCCTGGTTTTCCAAGTTTAGAAAGTGCATTTTTTGTGACAATACTTAGGCCTGTATACCGCTTAGATACTCGCATTTCTTGCATTTTTCTAGCCAGTCCCCCTACTGTTGAAGAGTATGAATAATCATTATCGTTGATCACGATTATTAGCGGCGCGTTTGGATGAATCACGGCGAATTCCGCAAGCTGATTTAGGCCTTCCCAAGCCATACCACCTGTTAAACCACCATCTCCTATTACAGCTACTACTCGGCGAGAATTGCGCGGATTATCATACATTAAAGAACTTATTAAGCCGTCTGCCCACGAAAAAACTGTTGAGGAATGCGAATTTTCAATAATATCTGAACCTGATTCTGAGCGATTTGAATAACCAGTAATGCCACCTGTTTGTCTAAGTCCTTTGCCCGAATCTAAAGGACGCCCAGTTAAGATTTTATGTGCATAAACTTGATGCCCAACATCAAAAAGTAATAGATCATTCTTTGCATCAATATTCTCATCTTTATAAACAGAATCCTCAATATTAAAGATTTTATGAAGCGCGATTGTAAGCTCAACAGCCCCTAAATTAGAGGCTAAATGACCCCCATAATTATGACAAGCATCAATTATCTCTGCGCGAATCTGGTCAGGTGAAAAAGCGTCTGGTGAAAAATTATCTGCCGCATCCGATGAAAACTTATCTGGCAGATCTGTACCAGAAAAATCTGTAGAACTTAATTCCGGCGTGAATTCATCTGTTTCAATTTTAGATGAATTATCTTCGGTCACTTTAAAAAATGTCTAGTTTCCAGATGGTTTTTCAGGTCCAGTTGTAAGCGTAATTAATGTACCTTTTTTAACTAAAGTTCCAGCAGGTTGATCTTGTTTAACAACTGATGTTGAAGATAGTTTTGGATCATCAGAATATACACGTTTAACCTGTAAACCTAAGCTTATTAGCTCGGCACTAGCAGCTGCAAATGAAAATCCTGTATAATCTTTGAGAACAACAGTAGCCTCTTTAGCAATATATACTCTCACAACAGAAAGCTGTACAACATTTCCTGCAGTAGGTGATTGTTCCATGACTGTACCAGGAACAGCTGTGTCAGATTCTTTTTCTTCAAAAGAAGCTGTTAATCTGCGTTCAGCAAGTTTTGTTTGAGCCTCAGCTTTTGTAAGTCCTACTAAATCTGGCAAATCAATTTGTCCATTAGAAATGTAAATATTTACAGTTGTACCTTTTTTAACAGTAGCGCCTGAAGCAGGCTCAGTACGGGTAACTTGATTTGATTTTACATCAACAGAGTTTTCAGTATTTGTAACGCCAACTTTATATCCAGCGCTTTCAAGAATCTTTTTTACCTCTTCTTGAGTTTTATCTTTTACTTCAGGAATCGCTGTAACGTCTGGGCCACTTGAATAATAAACCTTAACTGTAGAGCCAGTTTTTACAGTAGATCCACCGGTTGGATCTTGTTTTGAGAAAATTCCTTTTGGAAGAACTGAATCAGAATCGTTTAAAATTTCGCATTCTAATCCGATATCTTCGATCTTTTTGCAAGCCTCATCTTCGGTGGTAGTTGAAGTAATTGTAGGTACAACTACATCTTCAATAGGCTCTTCCACTGGTTTTTTATTAAGCAAAAGTGCTGCGATTATAATGATTAAAACAACTGCGCCAATTACAGAACCAATGATGATTTTTTTCTTTTTAGCTTTTTTGGCTTCTTCTTCATCATTTTCTTCATCATACCATTCATCGTCATTTTCTTCATCATCTTTAAATGAAAAAGCTTGACCGCCGTTTGCTGCAGACGCTCCTACAACTTGCGTTGCATCTGGATCAACATCTGAACCAGCGCCAAATCCTCCAGCTTCTCCGCCTGAAATAGCGCGAACTGGTCTGTCTTGTTCAGCATAACTTAAATCGCGTAAAAATTCTGACGCATTTGAATAGCGTGCAATTTTGTCTTTAGCAAGTGCATTTTCAATAATTGTTTCATATTGTTTTGGTACATTTGGTGTAAATTCTGAAAGTTTTGGATGAGGTGCTGTAACATGTTGATATGCGATAGACACTGGTGTTTCGCCTTGAAAAGGAGCCTGTCCTGTGACGCATTCGAAAAATACGCAACCAACACTATACAAATCAGAACGCATATCTGCGACTTGACCTTGTGCTTGCTCAGGTGAAATATATTGAGGTGTACCAACTACGCCATCTTCTTTATCCGTTACAGATGAGTCAGCAAGAGCGCGTGCAATGCCGAAGTCCATGAGTTTAATTGTGCCTTCGCGAGTAATCATAATATTTGCAGGTTTAATGTCGCGATGAACTAAGTTAACATTATCAGCATATTGTAGACCTTCAAGAACACCTTTTATAATACGATTTGTATCTTTTATTGAAAGTTTGCCTTTAGCTTTTAGGATATCTTTAAGAGTTTGACCTTGCACATATTCCATTACAATATACATTATAGTTTGTTCATTGCCTGCGCCATCTGTATATTTTTCTTCGCCAGAATCATAAACAGCAACGATATTTGCATGGTTAAGACTTGCAGCTGAGATAGCTTCTTTTTTGAATCGTGTTAATTGAGTTTTGTCTTCAATTAAATCATTTTTAAGAACTTTAATAGCAACACGGCGATCTAGGCGAGTGTCTTTGCCTAAATAAACCTCTGCCATTCCACCTTTGCCGATAGCATTTCCAACTTCATAGCGGTCCGCAATTAGTTTTGGCATTGTAGTCATAGAAACCTCGCATTTTAAACTTATATATATACAATATTATTATAACATATATTAGGCGTTGTGAATGATTTAGACGTTATTTTTTTTAAAATATGTTACAGAATCTGTTCAAAAATTTCATTCACTCATTATGGTTTATAGCGACAGCAATCAAGGCTTACGCCCAAAATCGAAAACCTGGCGTATCTATTATGAAAAATTTTGGAGATGAGTTTTCTTGCGGATTACTGGAGCGCCCAGTGTTCATATCAATATAAACCGGCCTTAAACAGGCTGAGGAACTAGTATGTGTGCCTTCGCCAGATTTGGCACTCACATTATTTGCCGCGCGATTCTCACCAGTAAGAAAGTTGAATAATGTCGTTTTGCCCACACCAGACTGCCCTGCAAGCACAATTGTTTTGCCTTCTACAGCTTCATAGAATTCATCACTAATTTGGTACACACCATTTGCCCCCGTAAAACCTCCGTAAATCGGGGAATCTGGAAAATCATCCAAATTAATATTTTCGGTTTTTGTGATGAGATTTAAAAATTCAAGGTTGTTTTGCTCGCAATATTGTAACACATTTTGATGAACTGTAGGATCTGCAATCGGCGTTGTAGCAGCTTCTAAAAGCACAACTATATCAATATTATTTGCAAGTTTATGAATCTTTTCGCCCTTTGTCGCGCGGATAAGCGAAGTGCGCGCAGGGTCGATGGACACGATTCTACCGGTTGTTTCATTCGAAGAATCATTAGTTGTTTCATAGGCATTATTTGGTTTAAAATTGACAATATCGCCAACAACAATATTATTTCCGCCAAGTTTTGACGATTTTATAAGTGTTACTATTTTGGAATAATCTGTGTTTTGTGGTGTTTCTGCCGCGTTTATCTCAAAGTTTTCTGCCGCAGAATTTTCAGCACTGTTTTCACTATTTTCAAGAACCCACGCTCTATATCTTCCGCGATGTACCTCTAAAATTCGTGCTTTTTTTGTACCTTTAATTAAAGTGTCACCTTGATTAGAAAGACCTTTTTTCTGAACTTTTCGAACAGCTTTTTTATTTGTTTTAAGACTTCTAGAAGTTAAATAATCTTCATCTAGATCATCATAAAAGCTAAGGTTATTCAAAATAAATTAAGCTCCATATTCTGAAGATGGCGCAGCTGGATCAACAGGCGCTACTGGTGTAGGGTCTACTGTAGCTGGCGCTACTGTAGTAGCTGGATCTAATGCTGCATTTGCCTGTACATATGGATCAGCGACTGGAGCTTCAGTAGAAGTAGCGGCTGCGATTAATGCATCAACGGCTGAATCAACTGAACTAACAGTTTCTGTAGCTACTGTACCTGCTACAACATTAGCAGTAGCAACATTAGCAGAGTTTGCATCAAAAGTTATTCCTGAAGCAGTACCATCAGCGTTTGTATAAGGATTATTTTCATTACCGAAAACTTTATCGCCATTAAGAACCATTAATGTTTCGTATAATTTTACTTGAGAAGCGTTGATATATGGGTAAAGCCAAAACATTAGAAGTCCAAATGTAAAAAGGCTTAAAATTGCCCATCCAAGGAAACTTAATACGAATAAAAAGATTTGCCATTTATAGCCTTTTGTAAGTTCTTTTGATTTTCCAATACATTGATTTGGAGTAAGTTCAGGATGATCAAGAGCAATATACCAAGTTGCAATATATGACATTTGAGCGATAACACCAGGAACAATCAGCAGACACATCCATAAAATTGTATACAAATAAGTTAAGAGTTCAATTAAGAACGCGCGTACCATTAAATTAACTGATTTAAATGCAAAAAATAGATTGTCCATATCAGGTGATTCGCCTTTTTGAATTGTATCTTTAACCATTTTCTGCATTCCTAGAAGAAGAGTTGCTCCAACAAACCAACCAAGAATAGTTACAATTGATTTTAGAATTGAGAAATCATGTCCAAATAATAGTTGTCCAAGAAGAGTTATTACAGTCGGAATAAAGAAATATGCAATTAACGGAACTATAAATCCGCCTTTTTTTCCATCTAATGAGTCTAACGCAGAGCGTTTAATTTTACCTATATTCATTTTATATCCTATCTGTTATTTTCTGTTTGATAATATTGCTAATAAGCGAAGAACTTCTAGATAAATCCAAATTACATCTAGAAAAATACCAAAGCTGCAGCGCCAAGAATAATGTGCAGGAGCTCCCATATCAATGCCAACTTGTGCAGAATCAAGATCTTGAGCGAGCATAATTCCGCCGAAAACTATTGCGAATGCGCTGATGCCTATTCCAAATGATGAGTTATAAACGCTTGTCCAAGAAGTTGTAAGAACTAGAACGAAATTTATAAGTGACATCAATATATAAGATACTAAAAGTATTGGAATGATTCTTGCAAAAAATGTTCGATTTTGAGCGATTATTCCTGATTTGAACATAGCTACTGATGCAAAAACAACACAGAAAGTTGCGAGTACAGCATGACCAACAATTCCTTCATACATAGTATTATAGCTAATAGAAATCGCAGCAACAAGCACTCCTTCAAGTCCTGCATACGCCATAACAAGTGCTGGAGATGCAACTCGTTTAAATGAATTTACAAGCGCAAGTACAAGTGTACCTATTACAGCAACGATTAAAACTAAACCAAGTGTGCCCGCTGAACCGCCTGTTGGATTGGCAAGAACTTTTGAAAAAAGTGAGGTTGTAATAATTGTACCAATTGCAAAAACACCAAATGTGCTTAAAAGTGCATTGCCTAATGTGTCAACTGTCATTCTTTCAGATGAATTATCGTCAACAATATTTCCATACATTCTGTTTGGATTCATATAACTTGATCCGCCTAAAAATGGTAATGATGATCTTCTTGACATAATTTTCTCCCTTATTAATTATTTAGATTCTTCATCTGGAATTATATTTGAATCTATAAAAAACCATCTGTCGATTTCTGAACTAAATATTTTTACATTATTAAGTTTTGAAACTTCCTGAACAGTTTCTGTTAAAGGCTTAGGAGTCATTTTTACATTAATTGTTTTATAATTAAATTTGATATCTGTAGGCGCATAATAATTTCCTGAACTTTTTAGTACGATATTATTTTCTTCATCACCTTGTTTGAATTCTGAAAGGAAATAGGGTCCTGTTCCCATTGGAAGAAGGTCAGCGAATGAATGATTTTGTGCTTCATTTAGATAAGTATTTATGATTCTAAGTTGATCTTCTTGATAAATAGTACCTGCTGGAGTTGCAAGAATATTTATGAAGTTTTCATCTGGATAAGCAAGTTTAATTGTGATTAAGCCTTCTTCAGAGCATTCAACTGATTCAAGATTATATAGGTCATCTCCATGATAAACTCCGTCGCCCTCTTTAGCTGTATAAAGTGAATAGACAACATCTTGCGCGGTTACAGCATCTCCTGTAGAAAAAGAAATTTTCTTTTTTAGCATAAAATTATATGTTTTATAGTCATCACTTGCTTTATAATCAGCAGCTAAAACATTTTGAATTTTTCCATCTTTATCATATCCTACTAAGCCTTGATAAACATTTCCTTGCAAAAGTGACCATAAACATGCATCTTCGACATTTCGTAAATCCTTAATTTCGCCTTCACTATATGCTTCGCTCCAAGCACCACAATGCACATCTACTTCAGCTGTATGCTCAGATTTTGATTTCATAAATGCTGCAAATCCAAGTAATGCTGCGATGAAAATTACAACAGTGATTGCAAGATTGATTTTTTTACGTTTAATATCTTGCGCAGTTAATTCATTTGCTTTTGCATTAATTTGAGCATCGGATGTTGTTTCAGGTGCTACTGATTCTGATTTAGCAGGTACAGTTTTTGAGCTAGTAGAATTTGAGCTAGTAGATTTTGCAGAATTTGTTTTTTTAGGATTTGTTTTTGTTGTGGCAGGTTTTGTACCAGATTTTACTGTAGCTGCTTTTGAAGTAGATTTTGTTGCAGAAGCTGTGCGAGGCTTACCAGTAGATTTTGAGCTAGAAGATTTTGAGCTAGAAGAATTTGAGCTAGAAGATTTCGCACTAGTTTTTGTATCTTTTTTTGAGTCTGCCATTTGTCTCTCCTTTAATTAGTATGAAACTAATTATTTTAGACCAGCACGTTGATCGCGAGATGTTGCAACCTTTGAAGATAGTCCGTAAATTTCGATGAAACCTTTTGCAAATGATTGGTCGAATGAATCGCCTTCATCGTATGTTGCAAGGTTAAAATCATAAAGTGATGTGTCAGATTTACGAGCAATAACTGTAGCAAGTCCGCCTGCCATTGAAATAGTTATGTCGCCATTTACAGCGCGTTGTGTATCTTCAATAAACGCATCAAGTGAGTGTTTAAGCTGTGAATTCCATTGTCCATCATAAGCAAGTTCAGTCCAACGAGTGTCAACTTGATTTTTGAATCGAGCTAATTCGCGCTCAACAGTAACATTTTCTAAAGCATCATGAGCTGTGATTAACGCAATTCCAGCAGGTGATTCATAAACTTCGCGAGATTTTATACCAACTAAACGGTCTTCAACCATATCAATTCGGCCAATTCCTTTAGCTCCAGCGCGCTCATTCATTTGTTCAATAATTTGTAATGGGCTTAATTTTACACCGTCAATTGCAACTGGTTCACCTTTTTCAAAAGTGATTGTTGCGATATCTGGAACATTTGCGCCTTCAGCAATTGGTGATTTTGTATAAGTGTAAAGATCCTCTTTTGGAGCGTTTGCGAGGTCTTCTAGATAACCTGTTTCAACAGCTTTACCCCATACATTTTGGTCAATTGAATAAGGATTTTTATGTGTTACATCAATTGGTAAATTATTTTTAATCGCAAAGTCAATTTCTTTTTCACGAGTCATTGCAAGGTCGCGAACTGGTGCGATGCATTTTAATTCTGGTGCTAATGAAGTGATTGAAACTTCAAATCGAACTTGGTCATTTCCTTTTCCGGTACAACCATGTGCAACAGTATCAGCGCCATATTGCTTTGCAATAGCTACTAAATGTTTTACAATTAGAGGACGACTAAGTGCAGAAACAAGAGGATATTTTTTCTCATAAAGTGCATTTGCTTTAATCGCAGGCATACAATATTCTTTAGCGAATTCTTCTTTTGCATCAATAACTATTACTTCTTTTGCTCCGCAAGCTAAACCGCGTTCGCGTAAGATTTCTGGAGTTTCTCCTTGTTGTCCAACATCAACAGCTACAGCAATTACTTCCTTGCCTGTTGCTTGTTTCATCCATTCAATTGCGACAGAAGTGTCTAATCCACCTGAATATGCTAATACAATCATGATTTCTCCAATATATTTTTTGCGAAAACTTCCGCAACAAAATTTGTAACTTATTTATTAATTAAAGCTATTTAAAGCGCAGCAACTTTTACAGCTAAACCGCTCTTTTTATTTGAAGCTTGTTTTTTAGGAATTACACCTTTTGAAACAGCTTTGTCAAGTTTGCGAGAAGCATTTTTTAAAGTTGTAGCAGCAGCTTCTTTATCGCCAGAAGCAAGTGCAGTATTAACTTTTTTGATTTCTGTTCTAAGTTCACTTTTATAAGCAGCATTACGTAGACGTGCTTTTTCGTTAGTTAAAACTCTCTTTTTTTGTGATTTAATGTTTGGCATCAAATTTCCTTTCAAATTCTAGAATACTTATATTATAACATTTTTTTATATAATATGGGATTATTTTTCAAAGATCAGAATTTATATTAAAACAAATTCATTTGATCATCTAAAAGCCAATCGATCACATTGATTTTTCGTATTCCATCGTATGTCTGTCCGATATTAATATCGGTAGTAATTAAGATTTTTGCATTGCTGTCTTTTATAGCTTTAAGAGGTGCAAGTTCATGTTCAAGTGTTTTTTCATCATAAGTAGACCAAGCAACTTGAATATATGAAATTCTTCCATTATTATCAATTATAGAAAAGTCGACCTCTTTTTCACCTATTTTTCCTGTTGAAATTTTTGATTCTCTTCTTAATAGTTCGAAATAAACTACATTTTCTAATAGATGACCTAAGTCTGTACCAGAATCACGACCAAGCATTCTATTTCTCATCCCTAAATCTACAGCATAATATTTAGAAAGTGTTTTTAGCAATTCTTTTCCTCTAATATCATATCTTTGGGATTTATAAAAAATAAAACTTCTTGTAAGCGCTTCTAAAATGTTATCAATTGTATGATTTGATACAGGCCTGCCTGACACAGCCAAAGATTTTGCTATATTTCCAGCTGAAATAGGAGATCCTACAGAATCAAATAAAAATTTAATTACTTTAGTTAATAATTCATTATCTCGAAATTTATGTCTGAATTCAACGTCTTTTTCAACAACACTTTCAATGACTGCATCAATATAATCGTTTGCATTTTCTGGAGAATTCTGATATATATTTACTACTTCAGGCAAGCTTCCATATAAAAGATATTCATTGAATAATTGATCTACTCTTTTATTTTTATCATTCATTTCAATAAATTCTGCAAACGAAAACGGTAACATTTTTATTTCAACA
>JAISKS010000027.1 GCA_031260825.1 Bifidobacteriaceae bacterium | reverse complement strand
AAAAAAATATGAAAAAAATCGTTTTTTTGTGATATAATAGTATTATGAATTTAAAAAATGAAACAAAAATATTAAAAAATGAAAGGGATTCAAGACACTAAACTGGTCTTGAACCTAATGTTTAATAAGCTCGGGGGGGGGTAGAATGAAAAAAGTTACTAATGATATTAGTAATAATATTTATTCTACACCCGAAAAACTTACCACAAACGATAAAATGGATTCCCGTTTTCACGAGAATGACAATACAAAAATGGATTCCCGTTTTCATGAGAATGACAAGATAAATAACAAGTCAAATAAAAACAAATTCATTCTAACTTTCCAAAAATCCTCAAAAAATGAACAGAAAAACCGTCTTGCGAAACAACTAAATTTCCTAAACAAACAACCCCAATCATCAACCTCAAGAATGCATTCCCCAAATGCTCTAATCCAAATCCTCCCACGCAAGCGAGTTCTATTTTCAATCATCGCATCAGCTTTCTGCTTATTCGGAATGATCTTTTCAATAATCTCAAATAATAGTGCTGAAGCGGCTACCATTAGCATAACGAATTATGCTTCTGGCACCGGATGTACTGATAATACAGTTGTCATTACTGTCACATCTACAACTCAATATAAAATCGAATGTTCTAATGCAAATACTACAGGTCAAACCATTGCTACCGATACAATTCAGCTTACAAACTCTGGCTATAAAGTTAAAATCACACGTTCAGCAGCTTACTCAAGCGCTCCGACTATTAATTTCGGTACAGCATCATCGGCAGTTAGTCTTGACGGTTTTACTGTAGACACAACCAATGGTACTGGTACGCTTTTCTCTTTTGTAGCTAATGTACCATATACAGATGTTGCAAATCAGGTCACATCAATGACGCTGGGTGCTGATGCTAATATTACATTTAATGGAGCTTTTGCTAATTCAAAAAACTCATCACTTATCGTAAAACAAGGATTAACTGGCGGTAAAATCACACTTTATGGAGAAAATTTTGGTACTGATTCATATCAATCGGCTAATTTATTTGTAAATGGTCCTTCGAGTGGTGGCCCCGCAATAACTGATACACAAATTGTCGTTAGTGGTGGAGCGCTTGTCGCAAGAGGTATAAAACAGGGCAATACTGAGCAACCCGCGCTTGGTGGAACAGGTAGACTTTCTGTTGAAGGCGAGAAATCTTATGTGTTTGCAGCAGGATCTGCTGCACTTCCTCTTGATGCTACGCTAGATGCAATGGATCAAGACACTCGCGGAGCTTGCGCAGCCGGAGCAACATCGGCTGATGATATATCTTTCACTGGGAATCCTGCTTCCGCAGGTGGTTCTTCGGTTGAAATTAAACGAGGAAATGTATTTGCTCCTCATACTTGCGGTATTTTGAAACCTGTAGCTGATTATACTGTAGCAGCTGCTGCTCAAAAACCTGTTTACCCACTTTATATTCCTAGAAATATTGCAAACTTAACTAATAATAATTTTGATTTAACTTCTGGTTCTACTCAAGCCCAAGAATCTTCAATTGGAAATGCTGAGAGCGGAATTCCTCTTACTTATGTAGTAGCAAATTATCAAACAGCATTTATCAATCAAGGCCTTGATATTCTTGGTTTAACAGGTACAACTAAAACTGCTGAAGCTGCAAAACTATTTAGAAGTGATTCTCTAGTTGGTACAATTTGGCTTCAATCTAAAATTGGACAGACCGCAACAGATCGCGATATAAAAGAAAAATATACTCAGATTAAAGTAGGACGTTCTACATCGACACCTGCATATTCAGATATTTCTACTGCACCAATAGCCGATGTTGAGCCATATCAGCCTGGTTATTCTGTAGGTCTTAGAGAGAACTCATTGGCATTTCCCATTTGGATCAATGATTTTGTTCAATATGGTGGTGTGTCAAACTCAATAGATTCCCAAGGTCTTCAGGCTACTTTTTCTGCTGCTGTACCGAATCTAAAATATTCTGATGTACGTAAGCAAACTGATGTAGCAACTGGATATTTATGGTCAACTGGGTCTGCAATTTTTTCAGTTCCAGGAAGCCCATCAATAGAAAAAGTATCGAATACTGTTTATAAAATTCCACTTGATACTGTTTCTAATGAAGGTAAAGTAAAAATTCAGCCGCGTACTCCAAACTGTACAAATACGCAGGTTGCTGGTACATCTTGTTTGCCAATAAATCGAGCAATAGCAATGTCTCCTACAATGCTTAGCGATGGAGATCAAAGTGGTACAATATATCGCCATGCGCCTGTGACATTAATAGATTACGATTATGGCGCACTTCCAGATAAAAAACCTGCTCGTGCATTCCCATCACTTGGTCATGTGAATTTCTATGCGAACTTTGTGAAAAATACTACAACTGTGCCTCAGCATTATTTTTATATGTATCAAACTGATGCATGCACTAATATTGGTGGAACTACTGGGGAGACCTCAGCTCGTCAACCAAAATTGAAAGCTGCGGCAATTGCACAAGGTTTACCTGATGACGGAAAAGCTATGGTTTGGTCGGATTCTTATGCTCAGGATACTGTGATTGAGGGTATTCCTACAGATTCTGCTTATCATATTTGCATGACTGGCTGGGATGTCGGGGTTGCTACACCTGAATTTGGTGATAATATTATTGATATTTTGATGCCCGCGTGGGAAGGTGATAATGGATATACACTTTTGGATACAGCAAATATAGGTGGATTAACTGGTATTCAATTAGAATACACATCTTTAACGACTTATAAATTTATAAATCTAATGATTGATGATAGTACTTGGCCAACGTCTGGAAAATCTTATTCTTGGGTAACCGGTGCTAATTTAACATTTGAAAGAGATAAGCTGGCTTTTGCTAATTCTACAATTACAGGAACCGCCAATACATTTAGAAATATTCTTGCTTTGAACGGTACTTCAGATGGTGCTTCAGGATTTTTAAATGATAATTATACAAAAACTGATGAAACAGGCTATGTTAATAATAACACAGTATTAAAATTTAGATTACAAGATCAAACAATATCCAGAAATTATGACGACTGGTGGGATTCATTTAGTGTGTATAATAAAGCAAGAATGTCTGTCGAGGTTAGAGGAATGAATTATAATTATAATCATAAAGGATCTAATTTTCATTCTGAAAATGGTACATATTTGAAATTTTGGGGTGACGGAACTTTACGTTTGCACAATAGTCAAGGCGATGTTAATCATCATGTATACCAAATCGGCGGCGGCATTCATATGAATAATTATATTCCAAGTGCCGGTCGAGTTGAAATTGGCGACCATGTAAAACTAATAAGTGGATATCCTAAAACTAATCAGCCAGATGAAACTGATCCTTCTAATCGACCATTTATAGATACTTGTATTCAAAATGCTGAATATTTTAATGGTTTATATGTCAGTGGCGATGCTTATTTATTTGGTCAAAATTATGCTGACGGCTTATCTG
>JAISKS010000070.1 GCA_031260825.1 Bifidobacteriaceae bacterium | reverse complement strand
GTATTATTTGCGTTAACATCTTGCACAAAATCAGGTTTATATGCAACTGTTTTTTCTGGATCATCAGCGATATTCTCATCTAAATTTTCTGGATTTTCATCATCAAAAGAAAATGTATTTAAACCAGTATTTTTATTATTTTTTACAATAACTTCGGCAAGTTTTTGTTTCTTCTTTTCTGGATCATAATTATCTAAATAGTCTCCATATTTTAGAGTTTTCACACCGCCTATTTCAATTGGCTGAGCAATATCTTTTGGAAAATACGGATCTGATTCATTTGATACAAATGAAGTATTTACACCTTCAATTAAAATTCTATCAGTTTCAATTAAATCATCCGGATCAGCTTCTTCCTGATTTTTTGAATTATATCCAAAAAGACCATCTTTGACATGTTTACCTTTTGACTTTTTAATCAGTTTTCCACTTGTTGAAATATCACTTTCTGTATAAATCAAATCACCGCTATCACTCATATTTTCTAGTGAATCTGGAAGAGAAATTGCATTATCATCGGTAAGGTTTTTTAATTTTATTTTTGTTACAATTCCACCCGCAACATCAGATAATTTTCCAACAATTAAACTAGTTTTTTGTCCATGCTTATCGATTTTAGCATTATTAAAATCAGCATCTGTGGAAATTCCTGCAGGAAATATATCATCTGAATTAGTTTTAGAGAATTTGTTTGTACCGGCAGATGGAATTATTGAATGGTCGTCGCCACTCGAATATCCATCATCTTCGCCGTCAAGCAAACCAGTATCAAATTCATCGCGTCTTAAATGATTTAATAATTCAGTAAAGGAAATCCAAATTTCTACAAATGTTTTTCCTGTAAAAATGAGTAATGAGAATATTAATAATACCGTGATGATAATTGCAGCAACTGGAGCTGTAACGCCAGCTGCAAGTGGGTTTGCAACAATAAATCCGAATAATCCCCCGCCATGATATTGAAGAGTTTCTAATCCATTATTTTTAATTGTTGGGAGTTTGGATCCGATTTGAATATACGAATCGATTGAAATTATAAATAGCATTACTCCGCCAAGAGCACGCAAATTTTCATATAAATCCCAGCGTTTGCTCATAATTCTATATGATAAATAAACTAAGAAAATTGGCATCGCGAATGCAAAATTTCCTACGAAAAATCTTGTAATAAATTCAAAGAAATTTAATACACTTCCTGATGCGTTAAACCATGTGGCACTAATGAGAATAATACTGAAAATAATAAATAGAACACCGATAAAATCACGAAGAAGCGGAGAGCTAAGCACAGCCTCATAAATATTATCATATTGATAATCATCATAATACTCATCATCTGTTAATGAATAATCTGGTACAATTTTGTCGTTTTTAGGAGAATTTTTTGGAGAATATTTTGTAGAAGTATTTTGAGAATTTCTATATTTGCCAGTGCGATTGTTTTTTGCAATTATCGTTTCGTCATTTCTAATATTTTTTGGAGTTCTAGGTATGCGAGGTTTGGAATCATTAGAATCATTTGAATTTGCGCGCTGATTTTGCTGCTGATTATTACGTTTGTTTTTAGGCAACATTACAGTAGTCTTATCATTTGGCATATATATATTATACGTGATTTCATTAGGTTTTATAGGGTAAAAAACTATAATTTAGTGAAATTTTTGTGTAATATATGAATTATATTAAAGTAATTATAGTGTAATATAGCGAAGCGGATGGTTAATCGAGCGAAGCGGTGCGGTTTATTAGCGAAGCGCTATTGAAATACAAAACACTCAACGAAATATACGAAAACACTGGGCTACAGCGCGATAAAATGCCGATTCACAAATCTCAATAGCGGTTCGGTATTTTTATAATGCGAAGCGGATGGTTAATCTAGCGAAGCGGTGCGGTTTATTAGCGAACCGCTATTGAAATACAAAACACTCAACGAAATATACGAAAACACTGGGCTACAGCGCGATAAAATGCCGATACGCAAATCTCAATAGCGGTTCGGTAAATTATGATTCAAAACCCACACATATGCGGTTCGGTAAATTATGTTTCAGAAAATCAACGATGTATTAATGAGCAATACGACCTTAAATAAAAGAAAATTTACTTTATATCTAATGTTGTACCAGATTCAGCAATTACTTCATTTTTTACAGGATATTTAATGTCTAAATTAAAATAAGTAAACGGTTTATCTACATATTGAACCTTGAGTTTTATATTAGTAGCTGGTAAAGATTTTGTTACATCAACCATAATAGGAGTAGATTTTAATTTGCAAGCAACACGATCCATATGATAATGTTCATATATTGGAAATCCAGAAGTGTCAAAATCAGAAGTGTCTGTATCTATTAGTACATAATCAGCTGGATCAATTCCAAATTCGATTGCAGATTCTTTTATGAAATCCATGCTTGATATAGCAGCATAGCAGTCATCTATAAATGCTTGTGTGGCTTTTGGTTTTTCCTCATCATCGTCTGGTCTATAAGAATCAATATAATCCTCAATACTTCTATTAAAATATATTTCAGTACCATCAACAGGATGACGTCTCCAAGATCGAGATTCGTAAAAATGATATGTATTTCTTGTTAATGGAAGATTAGAATATGCGTATTCTGCTTCAGCTATCATATAGTTATCTTTTGTCCAATCAGGTATCCTCGCAGTTCCTTCTATATAATCAGAATCAGCAGGAGTACTAGTTGTACCTTTTTTAGGAGTATAAAATATATTACTACCAGAAAAATCCATACCGTTTAGTCCATTATCAACACCAAATGCGTTTAGTAATTTATCTGTCTTAACACCTTTGTAATTATCATCATAAAATAGTCCATCAAATCCGATTGTGTTTTCTATATCTTTATTGCTTGCAACAGATTTTAAGTGAGATTGAAAATATACTTTTGCAATTGTTTTATCAGTTTGTTTTTGTTCCTCAGCAGTTGCCCTATTATAAAAAGGCCCTTTCATGCCAATAATCATAAACATAGCAGTGATAGGAGAGGCGATATAAACTCCATCTAATGCATCATAGAAATTATCAGATACATCTGTAGAGTCAGGATTATCTGGATCAAATTCATATACAGGCTCTTCACCTTCATCAGGAACTGAAGCTGGGAAATATGTAAACTGATCATATAAATATTTAATACCCTTTAGAGCAGTTGTTGTACTTGAATTTTCTGAATAACTATATAAATAACCATATTGAGATAACTCTCGTGCTTCATCAACCAAAGCATTTTGAATTCTAGCTTGAGCATAAACTACATTAGCAAGCATTGCAAAACTCATACAAAAAAATAAAAATATTGGGATTACCATTGTTGCTTCAACGATAATGCTACCGGTTTGATTAGTTTTAAATAATTTTCTCATATCTAAATCTCCTTAATACCCTGCAACATTACTTACTTTAAAACTCATAAGAGATTTCCTATTTGGATTTCCTGATAAAGTACCTAGAAAACCATAGCTCATAAAGAGAGGTTTAATAGCATATTTACCTCTAATTTGAATATCTGTATCAGCATTTAAAATCCTGTATTTTTCAGCCCACCATCTATTTACTACAGTTTTATCACCTAATTTAGCATAATATGAATTTGCCTGAACAACATCCGCAATACGTTTTAGCATATTAGATTTGTTTTTTCCACTATTAGATAATTTTAGAAGCGTAAAAAGCTGAAGGTAATTTTGGTACGTTAAGCATATTGAGCTGCATTCCATTCCTTTTACCAAATATGTTGTATTACCGCCCAATGCTGTCCAATCTGTGAGAGTTGAAGATTTATATAATGCAACAGGTTTACCATCTTGAATAAGAGTTGACATATCAGCGCTTGATTCTGCTAAAACAAAAAAGGCTCTAGCTAATATTGAAATGAACCATCCCACAACTGGAATAGCATCAAAAGGAGCACAAGCTGCGTTTATGGCTGCATTTGTGAAAGAAGAACCAAAATTTAATGCAAACCTCATTAAAAATAATATTAAAAATGCTGTTGAAGGAGAATAATTTCCTTCTGTTCCATAAATAATATATTCTTGATCAGTTGAACATGATTTATTAGAATAAGATGTTAAATTTAAGCATGTCATATTCATAGCAGGAATTAATCCAGATCCAATAGCAATACCTCCACCTTGATTTAATTTTACATGATGAGATGGATTATTTGCATCCATATTATATGATTGATCAGCAAAATTTGCACTAATATAAGCTGTAATTAATAAATTATTAAGATTTTTTTCAGCAAAGAATTCACCACCAAATAAATCTGCGATAAAACTACCAATTCCCATAACTGTTGCTAGCATATCCATTGTAACACCACCATCAAATGCATCAGCACCTGGAATAGTTGGTTCTTGATCTTCTGAAGTAGAAAGCTGACTAGGAAGTACTATTTCATGTTTAGGATCTAATAGCTTCATTTCCTCTGCACGTCCACCCTCACTGAGATAATGAGGTTTATTGTCAGTATCCACACCTAAAGGACTTCCTAAACTTGCTAGCATTTGCAATGCAAAGCCATATGCGGCTACATTATTGACAGTTGCAATGGTATCACTTGGAAGAATTTTTGTTATATCAACAAGAGAAAGAAGAGAACTGCCCACATTCTTTAGAAGATGCAAAACACCTTTATTTAATATGAAATCAAGAAAGAACAAATGCGTATCAGTAATATCAGTTACTAATTGTGACATAGGAATATTAGTAGTATTCGTACCATCAAATCCGGAAAAATTATTTACAGCATAAGCACTATTTGAATTAAATCTATTTATTGTATCATTGTTAGGTTTGAACTTAATGAATTGCAGATTGGATTTCTTATTTTTATTATATAATACTGTTGACTGACATCCTGAATCATCTTTAGCAAATTGAAAAGGATTGCATTTTAGATTTATTTGGTCTGATACGATATTAAATATTAATGATTTATATGTATCTTCATTATATTCTTGTTCAGAATGTTCTGTAACAGTTTTAGTCCAATAAACATTATTTTCTAAAGCTTCCTTTACGCCAATTAACTTGTCTTTATAAGTAGTTTGATAGTTACCCGAAAAGCTACTTATTGTATCAGATATTTTATAAGTTATTCCATCAATTTGAACTTTATTTAAAAAATCATTAATTAAAACCATACCACCATAATTTTTTTCAACAGCACCTTCGCAGGAAGTAGCATTGCAAGGCTTATAGTCACGATCATCAAACCATTTTTTACCTTCAACATATTGTCTATCTAATTCAACTTTTTTGTCTTTTAATTCTTTAATTAAATAAAGTATTGTATCTGGTTCAGATTCACTTCCCATTTCATCAAGTACACTTTGAATATCGTCAGAAGTTTTCATACTTTTAGATATCAAATTATTAAATTTTGTAACCGCTTGTGTTCTATTTGCAAAACTTAACGTGTCGGTTTCATTAGACCATGAATTTACAGAGTTTGGATCTGGAA
This sequence comes from Bifidobacteriaceae bacterium, assembly GCA_031260825.1. Taxonomy (GTDB): domain Bacteria; phylum Actinomycetota; class Actinomycetes; order Actinomycetales; family Bifidobacteriaceae; genus JAISKS01. The sequence continues at coordinate 637 of JAISKS010000070.1, read as the reverse complement.
AACCAGACTCACATGTACCATCTGATTGAATACAAAAATGAAAATAATCACTTGCTTGATAAAAATTAATTTGATTTTTTGTGATTTCATTTATTGTAGAGTTTGTAGCAGTATCTGCAGCTGTAATAAAATAATTTGCTGGAACTATATTGTTTAAATTAGAATTTGATTCATCATAAGCTGTATTTAAATCATTTTCCAATGAGAGTAAATTAGCTTGAATATTATCATCATTATAACATTCTGCATTAGCACCAAGATTAAATTCTATGCCAAGAATACCAAAAGGCTCTAATTCTAAATCATCATCATCTTGTATTGCATTTCCTATTTTACAATCAACCTCCTGAACTCTCTTCATTAATTGAGCAAATTCATACATATAAGAAGTAAATAAAGACATATAGAAACTGGCAGTCTGTATAGCCATTGGAACGTCCAGTATATCGTGGCGTTTTTTTATAGTTTTCTCAATCCCTTCATTTCCCTTTATTAAATCATATAAAGTTTTAAATATATATAGGTTCAAGACCAGTTTAGTGTCTTGAATCCCTTTCATTTTTTAATATTTTTGTTTCATTTTTTAAATTCATAATACTATTATATCACAAAAAAAACGATTTTTTTCATATTTTTT
>JAISKS010000039.1 GCA_031260825.1 Bifidobacteriaceae bacterium | reverse complement strand
GAAAATGTGATTTGCCACGGAATTGTTCTTGGTTCTGACGGTCAAAAAATGAGTAAATCTTTGCGCAATTATCCTGATGTAAATGAGGTTTTTGAGTCCGATGGTTCCGATGCAATGCGCTGGTTTTTGATGAGTTCTCCGATACTTCGCGGAGGAAATTTAGTAGTAACACATGAAGCAATTCGTGAGGCAACTCGAAATGTTTTGCTACCATATTGGAGCAGTTATTATTTCTTCACTCTATATGCAAATGCAGTCAAGAAGCCTGATTTTAAGCCACGTTTGATCAACATTTTAGATGTTACAAATCTCGAAACACTCGATTCATACATATTAGCTGTAACGCATAATCTAGTAGCAGATATGACAGATTGCTTGGAAGATTTCAAAATTTCAGAGTCTTGTGCCCTAATTCAGGAGTATTTAGACACTTTAACAAATTGGTATATTCGAAATACTCGCTCGCGATTTTGGGATGAAGATGAAACTGCATTCAATGTGCTTTATACTTGTTTAGAATTAGTTTCGCGCGTGATGGCACCGCTAGCCCCTATGATTACTGAGAAAGTTTGGCGCGGGCTTGTAAGCATTTCCGACACTGCAAATCTTCCAGAGTCTGTGCATTTGGCAGAATGGCCTCATATTGCGTCTGTTTCTTCAAAATTAGAATCGACTTCGCGTCATACAGAATCGCATAATGTTCTTTCGCAACTCAAAAATGATGACTTAATTGCGACTATGTCTAAGGTACGACATATTGTAACAGCTGGATTATCTGTTCGAAAATTACATAATATTCGAGTTCGTCAGCCGCTTGCGTCGATTACAGTTTATGCGTCAAAACATTCGAGCCTATCAAAATATTCGACTCTAATTGAGAAAGAGCTTAATATTAAAGAGGTACAATTTGTTGGCCTAAATGAGATTGATGAGAGCGAAGTTGCCGTATCTAAGGTACTTGTCGTAAACGCGAGAGCACTCGGACCACGAGTTGGAAAAAACGTTCAAACCATTATCAAAGCTGCTAAGGCAGGCTCTTGGACGCTTACAAAGTCTGGACATCCAGTTGTTACTACAGATACCGGCGAAGATTATACTTTGACCGAAGCTGAATATACAATGAGCCAAGTCGAAGACTCTTCCAAATTAGCTGAGGGACATTTCGGTGCGATGGTTTCTGGAGATGACTTCATAGTAGTTGATACAAATCTGACAACAGAGCTCGAAAACGAAGGAATCGCGCGAGATTTAATTCGCGAAATCCAGGAAACTCGAAAAACTACAGGACTTGAAATCGATGATCGTATAGATCTCGCGCTTTCACTTCCGCTAAGTTTATACACTGCTGCAGAAGCATTCAAAGATATGATTAGCGCGGAAGCTCTTGCAACATCGTGGACATTGTCTCTTGTAGAAAAAGCTGAAGATCAGAAAATTACTGTTAAAAAAGCGTAATTTGAGTCACTGTCATTCCCGTGGAAGCTTGTCATTCCCGTGAAAACGGGAATCTAGCGCACGCATTGTCATTCCTGCGAAAGCAGGAATCTAGCGTGTCAAAAAGTCTCATAATAAAAATTTTGATAACACAAAACGCGTTTAGCGTGTCAAAAGTTTTCGTAGAGAGTTTTTGAAAATCGATCTCAAAAGTTTTCGCAGAAACCTTTTGAATCGATGTCAAAAACTCTCGAAGAAAAGCTTTTGACAATTATATAAGTGGAGGATAGGGGATTCGAACCCCTGACCCCTTGCTTGCAAAGCAAGTGCTCTACCAACTGAGCTAATCCCCCGAAGTGGTATATTAAAATTATAGCATAAAAATTCACCATTGCATATAATTTTCACAAAACTTTTCTGAACTTATAGTATAATATTATTATGATTGACATAAAATTATTTAGAACTGACCCTGAACTTGTAAAAAAATCTGAAACTCTACGTGGCAATGACCCAAAAATCGTTGACGAAATCATCGAACTTGATAAAGAAGTTAGAGATTTAAAAACCAAATCTGAAGAGCTAAAAGCTGACCTTAATAAGAAAAGTAAATCTATCGCAACACTTCCTAATGGTGATGAAAAATTAGCGATTCTTGCAGAAACTAAAGAACTTTCTAAAACATCTAAAGAAGCTGCTGCAAAAACTACTCAGCTTGAAGAAACTCTAAATGAACTTTTATATAAGGTACAAAATATCACCACTGAAGCCCCTGAAGGAGGGGAAGATGACTATATTGTCGTAAAAGAAATCGGCAATAATGACTTAGCCAAAAATAATACAGATACTATTAGAGACCATTTAGAAATCGGCGAAAAAATCGATGCAATTGATTCTGAGCGCGGCGTAAAAGTTAGTGGCTCAAGATTTTATTATCTAAAAGGAATTGGCGCAAGACTTGAATTAGCCTTATTAAACTTCGCAATGGATACTGCTCTAAAAAATGGATTTATTCCAATGATTACACCGACTCTTGTTCGTCCAGAAATTATGAAAGGTACAGGATTTTTAGGCGCTCATGCTGATGAAATCTATAGACTTCGTGAGCCTGATGAGGCTTATTTAGTTGGTACATCAGAGGTTGCATTAGCAGGATATCATAGTGATGAGATAATTGAACTTGACTCAGAAAAACCGCTTAGATACGCAGGTTGGAGCAGTTGTTTCCGCCGTGAAGCAGGCTCATATGGCAAAGATACTCGCGGAATTATTCGTGTTCATCAGTTCAATAAAATCGAAATGTTCAGCTATGTAGCACCTGAATATGCGGAAACTGAGCATAAAAATCTCTTAGCATTAGAAGAGCAAATCTTAACTGAGCTCGGTCTACCTTATCGCGTGATCGACACTGCAGCTGGCGATTTAGGGTCTTCAGCAGCGCGAAAATTTGATTGCGAGGCTTGGCTTCCATCTCAAAATAGATATTTAGAACTTACTTCGACAAGTAATTGTACCACATTCCAAGCAAGACGATTAAACATCCGCTACAGACCTGCTCAAGGAGATAACGACAAAACAACAACGCCTGTCGCAACACTAAACGGAACACTTGCCACAACAAGATTTTTGGTTGCAATTTTAGAAAATTTCCAGACAGCTGATGGTGGGATAACAGTACCAAAACCACTGCAAAAATATTTAGACGGGCTTGAGGTAATCGAGCCAACAAAATAATCGATTATTGTGAAATTTGCAAAAAAAGTAAACCTTTACTTTTGGAAATTTATTGCGTATTTATCGCTCGCGTTTTCAGCAATATTTCTATTTATAAAATTATTTTTTACCACAGATTCTGTAGTTGATCATCCATATTTAGAATATATAAAATTCTCGTATATTTTACCGCCTATAATTAGCGCAGTATTAGTGGGAGCTGTACTGTTTTTTGCATATAAATTATTATTAAATAAATCAAAAAAGTTTATATTCAACGTTACGCATTTTATTGTGTTTTTTCTATCTTTGGGCTGGTCGGCATATTTAATAAAAGTACCGTTAATAACTGATTCGTTCGAAATATTTCATTTTGCGTCACAGTTTGCGAATAATAATTTTGACGGATTAAATGGATCTTATTTACAAAATTATCCATTTCAACTAGGTTTAATAGGGTTTCAGGAAATTATATTCAGAATTTTCCATTCTGATTCTGCTGTTCTAATTGTATTAATTTTTATAAACTGTATTATGATAACTTTTTATTATCATTTTCTGTATAAAATCTCGGATCTACTTTTTAAATCAAAACAGATACAACTATTGTTTTCATTATTATTCATAATATGTTTGCAGATATTTTTATTAGTATTTCCAATATATGGATGGATACCAATGCAGCTTTTCACAGCCATATCACTATATTATTTATTAAAATGTTCAAAAAAATTTAGCTGGAAATCAATCATAATATCTGTGCTTTGCATTAGTTTTGCTTATCTTTTTAAAAGCAATGCTCTTATATTTTTAATCGGAATTTGCCTGTATTTACTTGGCAAAACTATGTCAACCAAAGCCAACTTACTAAGAAATTTATTTGTTTTATTGATCTTTATTTGCGTACCACTTTCTGTAGGAGAAATTCCAAAACTAGTTTATGAAGCTAGATCGCAAATTAATATTGAAAGCGGAATGAGCAAATTAACTTGGATAAATATGGGGTTAACTAATAAAATAAGCACTTTAGATGCTCCTAAAAACAACGGAATATTGGAAGGTAATCAAATTAAGTCGAATGGCTATTTTAGCGGGTTAACTGGCGATTTTTCAGAAGAATCTATGGTCGATATTACTGTAACATCTAAAGAAGAAAGCTCGCGATATTTAAAAACTTTGCTCGGTGAAAATATTTCCCAACTCTCAAAAAACCCAATAAAATCAGCAGAGTTTTTCGCTAAAAAATATATTTCGCAATGGGGAAGCGCGAGCTTTTCCGGTATCTTCAATATTATTTTAGCTGAGCGCGGAAATAATTTATTGTACAATATATTTATGTTTTATATGTCAGGATTTGGTCTAATTATTGCTGTGTTTACAACATATAGTTTTTATAATATAAGAAACGAACAAGACTTTTCAAAGCAGCTAATTCCACTAATTATTCTAGGAGGAATCCTATATTCTACAATTAGTGAAGCTCAAGCAATTGCAGTGTTTCCCTACTATATTCTAATGTTACCATATGCCGCGAAAGGCATTATTGATTATAAAAAATTATGAAAAAGTTAATATATTATTTCACAGCTTTCATATCAATATTTTTTGGTACAGTATTTTTTCTGACCAATGTATTTTTTAATGTCGAAAAAGTCTGGACAGATCACTATACAAATCTTTCGCAATTAAAGTTTTCATATATACTCCCCCCAGTATTATCTGCATTAATAATTTATGTAGCCGTTTTAATACTTAAGAAAAACAAATTTAGATTTACGCAAGCTATTATAACTATATGGAGCATAATCGTTGGAATCCTTTTCACGAAAGCCCCTACAGCAGGTGATGCGGGCATTGTGATCAAATATGCTCATCAATTTTCTCAAAATAATTTTGAAGGACTATCCGATTCTTATATTCAAAATTTTCCATTTCAACTAGGTTTAATAGGCTTTGAAGAAGTTGTTTTTAGAATTATACAGTTGCCAGAGACTTCCGTTATTGCGATTTTCATTTTGATTAATGCATTTATGATTGGTGGAATATACACTTTTTTATATAAAATAACAAATTTGTATTTTAAAGATCAACAAACCTTAACTATATTTTTTGTTATATTTTTAGGATGTTTACAAATATTTATTGCAACAGGATATTTATATGGATGGATTCCAATGCTGTTTTTATCATCAGCAGCCATGTATTATCTTTTTACAAATAACCCGTGGATCGCATTATTATTTTTATCTGTAGCATATATTACAAAGCCAAATACTTTGATTATATTTATAGCCATTTTGATCTATTTATTGTACAATTTCAAAGTTTCAAAAAAACAAATTTTAATATTGTTTTTGTTTGTTGTAGTACCTATTTGTGCATCATATGTACCTGCTCAAATTTATTCTATTAGATCAGGAGTGCATTTATCAAATGGTATGAGCAAATTAGTTTGGATTGATATGGGGCTCACAAATTCTGTAAGTTCATATGATAATCCGCATAATTTGGGAATGCTTAATGGCAATGAAATAGATTCATATGGCAGTTTTAATGGTGAAACTTATGATTTTTCTGAAGAATCAAAAGTTGATATTACAAAAAATAATTCTGATACTACAAATTCATATTTACAAAATCGAATAAATACTAGATTAAAAGAATTTGCTTCAAATCCGATCGATGCTGTAGCATTTTTCTCAAATAAATACTTATTACAATGGGGAAATAGTAGTTTTTCTACAATTCAATTTTTCAGATTAGCAGATTATTTGCATCCAATTATTTCTACAATTTCGACAGTATATATGCAAGGTTTTAATTTGTTAATTTCAATATTTTATCTATTGGCTTTAGTCCAAATTATTAAACGAAAAGACGATTTCCAATACTTAATTATTCCATTAATTATCTCCGGAACAACCCTCTATTCACTAATTTCTGAGCCAAGAGAGTATTCTGGCTTAATTATGTTTATATTGATGCTACCATACGCCGCAGCTGGGATAAAAAACTCCACAATCTATTTAAGTACCAATAAAAATTAATTAGCTACTTAATTTAAATACAAACCACAATTTTTGTTATATAATTAACTTATGAAAATAATCGACAAAGTTTTTAGCAAACGAAATACTGTTTTGCTGAAACAACTCGTAGTCACAGACTTCAAACTTAGATATCAAGACAGTGTTTTAGGCTTTGCGTGGTCGATGCTTAATCCACTTTTCACTTTCGTCGTCCTATATTTTGTGTTCGATAAATTCTTCGGAATGGGCAGAATGGCAGGCGTAGAGCACTATCCTGTTGCGCTTTTGCTCGGAATTATTCTCTGGAATTTTTTCTCTGAAGCAACAAGTCTTGGTATGGGCTCAATTGTTGGACAGGGCGATTTGCTCCGTAAAATCAACTTTCCGAAGTATATTATTGTTATTTCTGGAACGATTTCTTCTTTGATAAATCTTCTTCTGTCAACTGTTATTTTGTTTATTTTCGCAGTGTTTAATGGTGTTACTTTTACATGGCGAGTTATTTTGCTTCCGATAAACTTTTTGGAAATGTATGCTTTCGCACTTGCAATTGCTTTTATTTTAGGTACGCTATATGTCAAATTTAGAGATATCGGACATATCTGGGGAATCATCATTCAGACCTGGTTTTATGGGACTCCAATCATCTATCCGCTTGTGATGGTTGACGGTTTTTCGCACAAAATTTCCCAGGCGATTTTGCTACTTCCACCTGCTCAAATCATTGAAGATGCCAGATATAATGTCGTCGCTCAGAGCTATGATACAGTCTGGAATTATATCGGCAATCCGTTTATTCAGATTATTCCACTGCTAATCGTGCTTGCATTAAGCGTGTTCGCTGTGTTTTATTTTAAGAAAAACTCTAAATATTTTGCGGAAGAAATTTAGGAGGTGGTACGGATATGAGCAAAAAATCAAACCAATCAGCTGATGGTACGGATCTGAGCAAAAAAGCAAACCAGTCTGCGGACTTTGGAGAAAGTACCAAAAGCACTGAAAATGCCAAAACAATGATCGAAGTGCGCGACCTTTACAAATCGTTCAAACTCCCTAATGAAAAGGCATCTGGAGTCAAACAAGCTCTCACAAACTTCGCTAAAGGCGTCAAAGGCTATACCAAACAAGAAGTTCTTCGCGGAATAAATTTCGAAATCAAAGAAGGCGATTTCTTCGGAATCGTAGGTCGCAACGGCTCAGGAAAATCTACACTTTTAAAACTTCTCTCACAAATCTACACTCCTGATAGCGGCTCAATCAGTGTCAACGGCTCACTCGTCCCATTCATCGAACTCGGCGTTGGATTCAACCCAGAACTCACCGGCCGCCAAAACGTTTATATGAACGGCGCAATGCTCGGATTCTCAAACAAAGAAGTCGACGATATGTACGAAGAAATCGTCGAATTCGCTGAACTCCACGATTTCATGGACCAAAAACTCAAAAACTACAGTTCCGGAATGCAAGTTCGTCTCGCCTTCTCCTGCGCAATCCGTGCCAAAACCGACATTCTTATCCTCGACGAAATCCTCGCGGTTGGCGACGAAGCTTTCCAGCGCAAATGCAACGAATATTTCAATATGCTTAAGAAAGATAAGAAAACTGTGGTGCTTGTCACGCATTCAATGGACGCAGTTCAGACTTATTGTAATAAAGCAATATTAATTCAAGATGGTGAAATCATTGAAGACAAAGGCGTTCAAGAAGTTGCTCAAAAATATCGCAGATTAAATGAGTCTGAAGATACTGAATATGAAGAGGAAACTGAAAATGAACTTTCAAATAATTATATAAACTTAAAAGCGACTGCCACCTCATCAGAAGATTTAATAAATATTGATATTAATGTTGAAGAATTAGAGAGATTAGAAGACCCGCTTTTGGGATTTGAAATCATTAGTGATTCAAATCAGCGAGTTTTCAGATGGATTTCCGATGAAAAAACTAAAGAAATATTAGACTTCAGCAAAAAAAGTAAATTCCATTTTGAACTTCAAAACATCTTTCCAGTTGGAAAATATTCATTAATGATTGTTGTAAAATCTAGAGATCGTAGCAAAACATATGGTACAGTTTCGCCAATCGCTAATTTTCAAGTTAAACCTACAAATTCATATCAGTGGGATACACTTTTTCATCCAATCGAGAAATTTGAAATCAAATAGGTTTATATAAAATGTTTACAACAGATAAAGCTGCAAGCACAGTAATTGAGCTATTAAAACAATATAATATAAAAAAGATTGTTGTGTCGCCGGGAATGACAAACGTTCCTTTATCAATGACTGTTCAGTCCGATCCATTTTTTGAAGTATATTCTGTTGTTGATGAAAGAGGCGCTGCCTATTTTGCTACAGGCCTTGCATATGAATCAGGTGAGCCAGTTGTTATTTCCTGTACTGGAGCAACAGCTTCGAGAAATTATATTCCAGCACTTACAGAGGCATATTATAGAAATATTCCGATTGTTTGCATAACATCGCAGCATCACACCGCTGATAAACGAGATTTAGTTGCTCAAGTTACAGATCGTAGTGTTAGTCAAAATGATATAAAAAAAGTATCCGTAATGCTTCCATTTATAAAAGATGCAGAAGATCAAGAGGCTTGCGAGCTTCTTACAAACGAAGCATTAATTAAAGCTACAGCAAAAGGCGGAGGGCCTGTTCATATAAATTTGCCCGTTGACAATACTTATCCCTTTAAAAATACAATGCAAAACGTACCTGTAAGAAAAATTGATTATTATGATAATTCCATTTCTAGATACGCGGTTAACAAATTAAAAAATCAACTTAAAACAAAAAAAATTGGAATATTTATAGGATCTCACAGAATTTTTACTGCTTCAGAAATTGATTTAATAAATGATTTCGTTCAGTCATATGATGTAGCGGTTTATGCAGATCATACTGCTAATTATACTGGCAAGAATCGTATTAATAATACTCAAATTTTTGAACTAGCAAAATCGCCTGATCGTCCAGATTTAATCATAGATTTAGGCTCTATTGTAGAAAATTATTCTCATGGATTATTATATGGCATACCTACTTGGAGAATAAGCGAGGATGGAGAGTTTCATAATCGTTTTCACGCATTAAAAATATTATTTGATATGCAAGAGTCATTATTTTTTGAGTTATTAACTGGCGATGGATATAGCAATCATAAATTTTATAAATCATTAAAATCTCAAATTGACGCATATAAAGTACCTGAAGTTCCTTTTTCGAACACTTATATATCTTCAAAATTATCAGAAAAACTACCAAAAAATACTAATCTACATTGTTCAATTTTAAATAGCATTAGAAATATGGATATATTTGATGTTGATTCATCTGTTCATGTCACTTCAAATGTTGGTGGATTTGGCATAGATGGAGCTGTATCAACTCTTGTTGGCCAATCAATGGCAAATTTAAATAAATTAAATTTTGGACTTATAGGTGATTTAGCATTTTTCTACGATATGAACGGACTTGGAATTCGTCATATATCAAATAATATCCGTATAATAATGATTAATAATTCTGAAGGAGTTGAATTTAGATTAAATGCTAGATTAGAGCCAATGTGGGGATCAGAAACAGACTTATTAATCGCTGCAAAAGGCCATAATGGTAGCGCAAAAGCTTGGGCAGAATCGATGGGATTCGAGTATATATCTGCTACAGATTGTGAATCTTTTGATGAACAAATTGATAAATTCTGCTCTTCATCACTAGATGCATTTAATAAGCCAGTATTTTTTGAAGCTTTCACAACAGTTGAAGAAGAGCAGGAAGCATTTCATAAAATTAGAAATATTGAACGACCAAAATCTGGTGTTGCAGGTGCCACTAGCTCTAACGCTGGATCAACTGATACATCTTTTAGTACAGGTACTGATCGAGTTTTTCAAAATTATGACGGTACACCAGGGATCTCTGATGCCACGCGCCAATTAGCCCGCGCGATTAAGCGTAAACTTCGTCCAAGAACTCGCCTGCTTGCAGCGATTGGAAAAGATCCGGTTTTGCTTGAAGAAAAACGCATTGAGGCAGAAAAAGCAGCTGAGGATAAACGCGCTGCGGCTGAAAAACTAGCACAAAACCAGCAAACACTTCAAGAGTATATCCCTAAAAACGCACAAAAAGATGGGTTAATTGTAACGCTTACTGGGAATTTTAATTACGGAAATATCGTTCAAAGATACGCATTAAAACATATACTATCACAAAATAAACTTAATTTTGACACAACTTATTTGCAGGTGAATCCAAATGATAATACATCTCCAATTTTTGAAAATACGCGTGAATTTGTATCAAAATACATTGGTGGAGAGGATTTTGATCCGTTTAAACTTCAGGGATATCGCAATTATGTTGTAGGATCTGACCAGGTTTGGCGCGATTGGTATCTAGGAAACTGGGATATGCTCGCACCTCATTTCTTCGAATTTATTGATGATGATTTAGAATTTGACGATGAATATGTAAACAAAAATGCAAACCGAATTTCGTATGCTGCAAGTTTTGGCGTTGACGATATTGATGTTGCGATGACCTCAGAAATACAGGAAAAAGTAGCACCTGAAATCAAAAAATTTGATGCAATATCTGTTCGTGAAAGTTCAGGAATTGATATGATTAAAAATACTTGGGGGCCTGATGCAACGCTAGTTCTTGACCCAACACTCCTTCTAACAAAAGAGGATTATTCTGAGCTTATCGAAAATTCGTCTTCGAAAAACACAAAAATCGAAAAATTATTTTATTATGTTCTTGATACTGATGATAATAAAAACACATTTATTAGTAACATTTCAAAAACTATAGGTGGACAAATCACCGAATTCGATTTACCTCCATCTGATGGAGAAATCCCATTTAAACCTGTTGAAGACTGGCTAAAAGGCTTCCGAGATTCTGAGTTTGTCGTCACAGATTCTTTCCATGGAATGGTCTTTTCAATAATTAATAATACTGATTTCGTTGTAATTGGAAACAAAGTTAGAGGATTGGCGCGTTTCGAATCTTTACTAGGCGTACTCGGGCTTACACATCGCCTGCTTGATGAAGAGGGCTTACAGTCAGTAACATATGATGATTTAGGAAAAATTGACTGGAAATCTGTAAATAAGAAACTTGAAAAGCTTAGAAATCAAAGCCTAAACTGGCTGCTTGAGAATTTAAAATAAGATTTTGTCATGAATGACAGTGGATTCCTGCTTTCGCAGGAATGACACAGTTGAGCAGGAATCTAAGCAGGAATCCACGTCGCACACAACAAAAACTTTCCTGTATAACCGAAAAATATACAAAAATACAAAAACTTTCCAGTATAACCGAAAAAAATATGGTACAATAAATATATGTCAAACATTATTAACCGTCAAAACGAGCTTAATTCGATTTTAGAATTTGAAGCCCAACATATTATTAAAGTTCTTACTGGCGTGCGTCGTAGCGGAAAATCTACACTTCTAAAAATGATTAACGACTATTTTGTTAATAAATATAGTGACGAATCTGTTGTATTCATTAATCTTGACAGTTTTAAATTCGCAGAAATTGACAACAAAAATCAGTTTGCTACTTTACTAAAAACTGAAATTACGAAAAATACAAAAGTTTTATTGCTCGATGAAGTGCAACTTGTGACTGGTTGGGAACGAATAGTAAATGGACTTTTTGCGGAAGATAAATATGATATATATATTACTGGTTCAAACTCAAAATTACTCTCTGGTGAACTTGGGTCTTTACTTTCTGGCAGATATGTAACGTATCATATACAGCCACTTAGTTTTGCAGAAATCAAATCTAATAATAGTGATTTTCAGTTTGAGGATTATATAAAAACAGGTGGATTTCCAATTATATCTCAAATGAGTTTTAACAAAAATGATCGATATGAGCAATCGTTCAAAATAATCGACGATATATATAATTCTGTCATATTGAAAGATGTTGTTGAACGCCACAATATTAGAAATGTTGAATTATTGCATAGACTGATAATGTTTATTTTTCAAAATCTTGGTAATATTTTTTCGGCTAATCGAATTAGGGATTATCTCAAATCTCAAAATAGAAATGTGAGCGTAGAAACTGTATATGATTATTTAGAATTTTTACAAGAGGCTTTTGTGATTTCACGTGTACCACGATTCAATATAAAAGGAAAAGAGATTTTCAAAACTAATGAAAAATTTTACTTAGCAGACCATGCTTTTATTGGTGCAAAATTTGAAAATACAGATGCATATATTTCAGGCATACTAGAAAACATAGTATATTGTGAACTAATTCGCAGAAATTATGATGTTACTGTGGGGATAATGCAAGATTATGAAATCGATTTTGTAGCTTTAAAAAGAGGTACAAATAAATATATTCAAGTATCATATTTAATGGAAGATCCAAAAACATTTGAGCGTGAGTTGCGTCCACTTCAAAAACTAAACACTAAGGAAGAATGTCTTATATTAACGATGGATCACAGTCGATCTGGTAATTACGACGGTATTAAAGTGATGCACATTGAAGACTGGTTGTTAAACGATTAATAATAGAATCCTGCATATTTAATTAATAATATAATAATATTGTATAATAATTATATGGAAAACGAAACCGCGCAAACCCCTGAAAATTTAGCAACAACCGTACCAGCAGATCCTGCAACATATGTCGCTACAACTTACGAAACAGTAACACCTACCCCAGTAGAACCAGTTGCCGTACCACCAGTTACAGTAGCACCAGCCACCGCAGCATCTAGTATAATGGAGCAGCGCGCGGATGGTACAATCAAAACGCTTTTGCAGCAAATTGCATCAATAAATTGGTCGTATTTGACGAAACCATTTTCAGAGTTTACTGACCAAGAAATTCAATCAGCAATTCCAATGGCTAGAGAAGTGAAAAAAATGGTACAAATTGATGGAGCTTTGGATGTTTCAGGTTTAAATATTTTCAAAAGTAAAAAGTTAGATGAATATTTTAAAGAAAAAAATGAAAAAAAGGAAGCTGAGCGTAGAAATGCCCTTGTTCTTGGGTCTCCTAAATTTTTAAAAAATCACTATATGGTAAAAAATATTAAAATGGGTGATCAAGAAGTTCCTGTTTGGATTTTTGTCATGATTTTATTATTTGTAGTTATTTTAATAGTACCATCTATACCTGCAAATCTTCACCCAGAATATATCTATGGACCTGCAATTGTTGTATTTATGATAACAGTATTTATCGCTATTGCAGGTAATAAAACCAACAAATTTTTGACAATTCTTGATCTTAGAAAATCACTATTTTTACAATCAAATGCTGAAACTTTTGGGGCAATGCATATAAGAAATTACCCAGAAAATGTACCTTTCCTACAAGGATTAAATGATAAAATTTTTCCTAAAGGTGACAGAAATGTTGGCTGTGAGCATATTGTATTTTTTAATAAATTTACTGATTTTTCAGGCCTTCAATTTCCAGTTTTTGAGCAAGGAGATTATTGGCATGAAGCATATCGAACTGATGATGATTCAGGCGGACATTATGAAAAAGTTACAACTCCGTTTATTTTATCTTCAATTGAGAACCCATTTAATAAGCCAATTCCGCTGATTCATATTCGTTCAAAATTTGACGTACCTAAAGTTGTGAAAAAGGCTGGAATTCTTTCTAATAAAATAAAAAATGCAAAAACCTCTATCGATACTAAAGAATATCGCGAGGTTCATTTCTCGGCATTTTTTGATAGTAAATTTGATTCGTATGCCGAACTTGCAAAAGCTGCAGGTAATTCTAATGCCACTGACGAGTTAGATGTAATGAGCATTATCTCGCCTGAAATTCAAGATTTTATAGTTAAATACTGTGATAAATGGTCGTTTTGCATCACACCTTCTGGATATTTTATTGCCATTCCTCCAAAAGTTCTTAATTCGGAATATCTTGCAGACAAAATCGATTGCGATACACCTAAAGAAGAAGATGTTACAATGAGAAATGATCTTGCCAGATTTGCCTATCTTTATCATGAAATAATTAGTAATATTGACCCAACAACTAGACTTACTCCGACTGCTAAAGCAGCGTTTTCCTCTGCGTTTAGTTCTATGGTTTCGGAAATATAGTCTTTCCCGTGAAAACGGGAATCCACTTAGTCTTAGTCTACTTAGTCTTAGTCTATTAATTTTGACAAATTAGACTAAGTAGGCTATAATCATATTATGAAAAAAATATTGCTTATCGGCGGAACAGGCGCAATGGGTGTATATTTGCTCCCTGAACTTTTGAAGCAAGGTTATCAAGTTGATATTACGACACGAAGACATATAAATTCACACGATATTGACGATAACAACACTAAGTATATTACTGGAAATGCTCATGATATTTCATTTTTGCAAGAAGTCTTAAATAATAATTATGATACAATTATTGATTTTATGGTATATTCAACTGAAGAGTTTGCCAACAGAGTAAATTTACTTCTTGAAAATACTTCACAATATATATTTTTATCTACATATAGAGTTTTTGCTAATGAAGATAAAATAATTAATGAAAATTCACCTAGATTATTAGATGTATCAAAAGATACTGAATATCTAAAAACAGATGAATATGCTCTTACAAAAGCTCGTCAAGAAGATATTATAAAAAACACACAATATAATAATTGGACAATAGTTAGACCATCAATTACATATTCAAAAGCCAGGTTTCAATTAGAAGTATTAGAGGCAGATACAGTAATTTATCGTTCATTAAAAAATAAAAAAGTCGTTTTACCACGTGAGTTATCTCAAAAATATACAACTATGACCTGGGCAGGTGATGTAGCTAAAATGATTGCTGGCTTAGTATTAAATAATA
>JAISKS010000064.1 GCA_031260825.1 Bifidobacteriaceae bacterium | reverse complement strand
GTTACTTTAGAGAAACTTGTTGGCGCAACTTCTTCAGCTCCTGCAATCTCAGCTCTTGGACTACTTGTAGTTCTTTCATTAGCTGGCGTTACATTAGCTGCACGCAAACGCGCATAAGTAAACAAAAACATAAGTTAATCAAAGCTTAAGTTAAACAAAAAAAGCTCATAATATTTGAGCATATTTATGACAAACAAAAGGCGTATCACTTTTGGCCAAAAGAGTTTAATAAACTCAAAAAGCCAAAAGGGATATGCCTTTTTTGTTATCCCAAGAAAATCCCTAATAAAAAAATATCAACTGATATTAATAATACTTATAGTATCAGCTTGCACTACAGCACTCATATACAAACAAGATGCTATTAATTACCAACCATATAATGCATCTAAAATTGATTATTCAAAACTCATCGTTCATACAAGCATATTTGATGATGCAAAATATATCAAAGAACCATTTAAAACTTCAAAAAACCCAGAAGGCTATTTAGACATTCCAGGCTTTTATCAAGAATTTGGCAAAATCAATATCGATTCAATTAATATTGAAAAACCCCTATCATACAGTACAGTTATAGAAGGCGATTATACAACTGTAGGAATGTACACTGCCTCAGCATTTCCAGGATATGGCGGTACGACCCTTCTTTCTGGGCATAATTACCCTGATTTTGGTCATATTTACGATTTACAAATCGGAGATACTTTCAAAATAACCGTTGATTACGGCGAATATACATATCGCATTACTAAAAACGAAGTAATGAAAGCAACTGAACTTGAAAAAATTCTCCCACCAATGCTAGATGAAAACTATCCTAGAGGCGCTGTTTTATACTCATGCTATCCTCTAAATTCATTTGGTACACCTGATCGCACAGTAGTCACTGCTGACCTAATTGACGGTCCGCTTATCCCAACCGAGGCTGAGCTTGGAGATGATAAATAATGAAAAACACAAACACAGCTACCTATAAAAACTTAGTATTTGACAGTTTATTAATAGCTGGGATTATTATTTCATTTAGTTTCTCAATAATTTGTACCGCCAAAATAGAATCTATTCCTAAAGAAAATTCGCCTGAAACAGTAGCATTTAAGCAGGAAATCACCTCAAAAGCTTATCAGACAATTTCTGATGAACCAGATTTAAGAAAAACAGATAAAAAGCAAGCGCTTATACAAGCACAGCAATTAATTAATACAGAAACGAGCAAATTCATTGAAACTAATCAGTTAATCCGCGATCATTATGTGAAAATGCAGCTCATTTCATTAATAATTTCACTATATTTTGTATTGCTAATAGTATATACAGTTCGCAAAAACCGATCTTTGCTTAAAAAACGTAAAACGAGTAAAATGCGTAAAAGACAAGCCTAATATAGGGCTCTTCACAAAATTCCACAAAATTTTCACAAAAACACTATATATAGTATGCGATAAATAAAACAATACTACATATAGTATGCTATAATATAAACATACTTACAAGAAAACTTAGAAAAAGGACTGAAAATGGTTAATTTATATAGCATTCCAATGTGCCCACAATGTGACGCAACTAAAAAAGAATTCAAAAAGAACGGAATCTCTTATAATGAAATTAGCCTACAAGATGTACCTGAAAAAATTGATGAGTTCGCTGATGCAGGTTTTATGTCTGCACCAATCGTTGTGACAGATGATCAAACTTGGGCAGGTTTCCGTCCTGACCTTATTCAAGGCATTGCAAAAACTACAACAGTTGCTGCTCCTGCTTTTGCATAAAAAAAATTAAACGTATAAAAAACATTTCCAAATACGACTTTGAAAAACGTATTAATCATTGGTAAATTTGACACAGTTCATAAAGGTCACCAAGAATTAATAAAATTTGCTAAATCCGTTACAAAATCTGAGGATATAAACCTCATCGCTATTCAGCTTTTAAAAAAAGACCCTATCATCCCAGAGGAATGTACCGAAAACAAATTATTAAATTTTGGAGTTAACGAAATACATCAGTATTCACTTGAAAAACATTTATCCTCAATTAAGAAATATAAAGATTTAACATATAAAGAATTTATTGATTTATTAAACTCCAAATATCAAATAGATACGATAGTCCTTGGGCCAGACCAAAAAATTGGAAAAAATCAAGAGGGCGATTATCATAATATTAATCAATATGCTAGTTCAATAAATATACAAACTTATCAGCTTAATACTAAGCTAGAATGCAGTTCCACTCAAATAAAGAACAATCTAAATGATGATATATTCAGTGCATATAAACTTTCCGGATCGCTTCATTGCATAAAAGGAATTGTAACGCATGGACATCAGCGAGGACGAAAATTAGGATTTCCTACTGCAAACATTCTTGCGACAACTCAGACAACAAAAGGTTTTGTACCAGCTGAAGGAGTTTATGCAGGTATTGTAACATTAAAAGAAAATGAATCATATCTTTCAATGATTTCAATTGGGAATAATCCGACTTTTGAAGATGTACCAAATATGCTAATTGAAGCTAATTTACTGGATGTAGATGATATAAATTTATATGATCAAGAAATAAAAATTAGCTTTATCTCAAAAATTGCTGATTCGAAAAAATTTAATTCTGTAGATGAACTTACAGAAAAAATAAAACATTATCAAACAATAACACCTGAATATTATCAAAAATATTTAAATTATGTAATGCAAGAAAATGCAAAATCAGATTTAATTCTAATAAAAACAGATACGGTTTGGGGAATCTCAACTCCAATAAACAATGCAATATCCGGTGATGACCAAGAGAGCTTCCAAAATAGTATTAATGCAACATGCAGAATTCAAAACAATATTTCTAAGATTTTTGATATAAAAAAACGCTCGCAAGATAAACCACTTCCAATATTAATAAATGACTATTCTGAATTAGAATCGCTTGGAGTAGTACCAAAAACCATACAACAAATCTTAAATTATCAAGAAAATAATAATCCAGAAATCTCAAAAACCTATATTATTAGACTTGATTCTGACCCAAAAATCCCAATATTTACAGCTCCAAATTCGCAGCCTTTAAAAACTGGAGATACAGTTGCAGTTCGAAAACCAAATGACCATATTCTAAATTCTTTGCTAAAAATTTCTGGACCACTGCTAACCACAAGCCTTAATGAGAGCGGGCAAAACCCAGTACTGACAGCAAATGATGCAATTATTTTTAAAAATGAGCATAATTTAGAAGCAAATATTATGTATGAATATCTTGATTTAACAGAGCTAAATCAGCCCCAGAAGCCTCAGCAGCAGAACCAGAATCAGAACAACCAGCAGAATCAACCAACAAATAAACCTTCTCCACTTATTGATTTAACAAATGCAGATAATCTAATTTTAAGATAGATTTATTACATACTTCTTTCACAAAATTATTATTTCAAATTAATCAACATTATCAAAAAAGTATGTTATAATAATGATATAACTGTATATTAGGAGTCTTATATGAACTTTTTAACCCTGATTGGTGCTAGAAAAAAAGAAGCTGATTTTGTTGAACAATATCAACCATCTCTAATTAATACCCCTGCGAGAAATTATCATGAATATGTTCTTTCACAAAATGAAATTATATCTTACTCTGCTATCTGCTTCGCAGTTGCTGGCTTTGTTGGTTGGATTTTCTATGGTGGATTTTTCTTAGATGATAAAGGTAATCCAACAACTCTTACAACTATTTGCAATATAATTGCTGTATGTATTCCAGGATGTATCGCTATTCGAGTAATGCTTCCAAACATTTCTAATATGCTTGTTACTCGTAATAAACGTATTCTTGGTCATCAATTCCGAGATCTACTAGACTCAATCACATCTTCATTAACATCAGGTTCAAATGTTAACGATGCTTTCAAAAATGCAGAGTCTGACCTTCTTCAACAACATGCTCCAGATGCATTTATTAACCAAGAAGTTAAAATCA
Organism: Bifidobacteriaceae bacterium; assembly: GCA_031260825.1. Lineage (GTDB taxonomy): Bacteria > Actinomycetota > Actinomycetes > Actinomycetales > Bifidobacteriaceae > JAISKS01. The sequence goes on along the minus strand of JAISKS010000064.1, from coordinate 8,172 downwards.
TGGTTGACGGTATTAATAACAATATTCATATTGACGAATTAATGCAAGACTTTGGTGTTCGTTCAGGTAATGTTGATATTCTATCATTTGCTAACGTTTTCGTGATTGCGTTTAAACAGGGTGGTAATATGAAAGATGTTGTATCATCTACTCGTAATGTGCTTTCTGAAAAAATGGAAATCTCTGAAGAGATTGAGACAGCTGTTGCTGGTTCAAAAAATGACTCTTATATAATGTTAGTGATTCCTTGTCTTCTTGTTGCAATGATGAAACTTGGCGGTGGATCATTTGCTGTAGCGTTATCTACGCTTGCAGGTTTTGGTTCTGTTACAGTTGCTATTGTTTGCTTCGTTGGAAGTTTCGCAATGAGTCGTTCAATTATGGACATTAAACTTTAATATATAGTTAGGGAACTAAGGAGAAAATTATGGGTATGATTATGCAAGAAGTCGGTATACTAGGTATACTGGTTTATTTAATAGGTGGCGTTGTTGTTGGATTTTGGGTTTATTTATTTCAAACAGGAATGAAATATTCTGATTATTTTGCACCAGTTGAAGAAAAAGATTTTCCTCTAAAAGATCTTTATTTCGTTGGTTACCGTATGCTTGAAATGATGAAATATCCTTTCAACTCACGTGCAGATGAATCACTAAAAACATCACTTGCAATTTTATATGAAGCACATAATGCTGATTATTATCTTGTTGTTGTACGTTCTTCACAATACACACTTGCTATCACTGCATCTCTAATCGGTTTCATTTTATATGGTCTTTCTGGAGAATTAATGTTAGTAGGTTTTGCGCCTCTACTTGGTGGATTAGCTTTCTATTATTTCGGTGATGTTATTCAACAAAAAATTGCACATCGTAAACAAGAAATGGTTTCTGACTTTGCTGAGGTTATTTCTGAGCTAGCTCTTCTTACTAACACAGGTATGATTCTTCGTAAAGCTTGGACACAAACTGCACAATCTGGTACATCTCTAATCTATCGCGAAATGATGCGTGCTGCTGACGAAATGGAAAATGGTGTTTCTGACTCTCGTGCTATTAACACTTTTGGTGTTCGTTCACAGCTTCCTGAAATTCGTAAAGTGACTTCATTCTTAACTCAGGGTCTTTCTAAAGGTAATGCTGAGCTAGTGAACATGCTTTTCACAGAGACAAAAGAAGTTTGGGAACTTAAAAAACAAATGATTCATCGTCAAGTTGAAGCTGCAGGTTCAAAACTTATGGCTCCTATGATGATTATGTTTGTAGGTGTGCTTATTATCGTTCTAGTGCCTATGGCTCTAAGTATGAGTATGTAATTAAAACACAGAATATGTCAACAAACTCCGCGTCTGATTTAACAGATTCAAGAAAGAACATATTATATAAAATAATCTCTCTTGGAGGTTTTGCATACGCAGTTTCAATGCTTATGACAATGGCAATTGTTCCATCAATTGCTGCTGATTTAGGCTTAGATGCAGCTGTTTGGGGAATCAATATGTTTTCCCTAGGTGTTTTAATTGGATCTCCAATTCTTGCATTATCTTGCATAAAGATGGATTATAAGAAACTTCTTATAATTGCTATCAGCATTGCAATTTTTGCAAATGTACTATTCTTAGTAGTTCCTACAGCGACTGTATTTATTGTTAGTCGTTTTATATTGGGAATTCCTCTTGGAGTTTATTTCGCTGCCTCTGGATTTCTTGCTACTCGCATTATGGGCGAAGAGAAAAAAGGTTCAGCAATGGCACTTCCTGTAATAGGCTTTGCTCTTGGTCCAATTTTTGGTACACCTACTGTATCTATGCTTGTAAATGTAATTGATTGGAAATTAACTTATTTAATCGTTACAATTTTATTTGCGATTTGCTTAGCACTAATAATTGTATTCTCACCAAATGCTATTCCAGATCCAAAAAAGATTACTGTAAAAAACGAACTTCTTGCATTCAAATCTGTACCATTTATTTTAGTTAATTTGCTTGCAGTGCTTATGAGCATTGGGTTCTACGCTTTCTATTCAAAGATTTCTTCAATCTTAGCTGATATGGATGTTGCTCCAACGGCAATTACAGTATCACTAATTATTGCAGGTATATTTATGTATTTCGGTGCAAGCTTTGGTGGAAAAATAAGCAATACAAATATTCGTACACCTTATTATGTTACATCTTTTGGCCTATTAATTCTATTCGTATTAGGACTTCCTTTATATAATAATTGGATCGCAGTTGTGGTTATCACTGCCCTTTCTGCAGCGCTTGTTCAATGTTTAATTCCAGCGATTCAAGTATCTCTTGTAAACGCTGCTCCAAAATCAAGCTTAATCACAATTTGCCTTTCACAAGCATCGCTTTGTATGGGTGCATTTTTCGGAAATCAATTTGGTACAATGGCTGCTGAAAAACTTGGAAATGCTTCACTTGCTGGGCTTGTAGTGGGAATCGTATTTGCAATTCTTTCTATAATCTTCTCGTTTATTTATTTGCAAATCACTAAAAAATCAAAATAACTTTCTTGCTGTTAAGGCTAAATTATGAAAAAGTTTATATTAAAACATAAAATTGCAGTTGTAATATTTGCATTATTAATTGCTGTATGCGCTACAATTTTACTCACGCATGAATCCTTTATTTTCGTTACAAAACGCGTCGATATGAATAATACAGAAAAACCAGTGAGTATATCTTTAGGCCTGCCAATCAAGCCTGAAGAAAGCTATTTTAGATGTGAAGTAGAATCAATAAAAGCGAATGAATGCGATTATAAAAGCGATGATATTGTTGTAATTCGCGATTCATATAATTGGATATCTGATTCAGGATTAGAAAAGTTTGAGAGTAGAATTTTGGGCATTCCGGGAGATCGCGTAACTATTTATGTTGATGGTACAATTGCTGTAAACGCACAGTTTGAACTTTCTGAAGCAAGAAATTATACTGAAGATAATTATGTAAAATTACAAGAAAATTCAGATCTTCAAGAAGAAAGCGAACTAAACTGGCTTAGATTAAACGAGACAAGAGAAGACGGCGAGCATTATTCTTATGAAGATTTATGTAAGGTCGATCAGCCTTTTACATTCGCGCTTGGTGAAGATGAATATTTTGTTCGCGGTGATAATGTAGTAAATGCAGTTGATTCTCGCACTCAGATTTGTAGCGGAAAGTTTAATCCAAATGAATTAGATAAATATAATAATCGATTAAATACAGAAATGTATATAATTAATCGTGAACAGATTATATTTAAAACTAAGTCAAAATTTTATTTATAATTTCACTAATATATGGTACAATATACATAGTATTGATAGGAGACTAATATGGCTGAGAACAAATCTACAAAAAAAACTACTGCTAATAAATCAACTTCTGAAAAAGCTAGAGTGTCAAGAAATATCACAAATTCTATTCCTCTACCTAGCGAAGAAGATTTCAAAAAAACTGATAAATCAGAAAAAGTTGAAGCTAAGGCTAAATCAGAAAAACCTGCTAAAAAAGAAGTTAAACCTGAACCAAAAGTTGAGGCAAAATCAAAGCCTAAATCAGCTAAAACAGGTGATGCTTATCCGCTAACACTTAATGCTTATGTTTATGTTCCAGTTGTAATTGTACTGATTGCATCATTGATTTTTTCATTAACAACAATTTGCAAATATTCAGTTTTCGGATCTAATAAATATGAAACACCTGTAAAAAATGTTGCATTATATTCAACTACAAATTACAATCATTTCGATGAAGAAACTCTTACAAATACAGTAATGTTTGGTTCTCCATTTGTGATCAATGTAGATTTTGATACAATTTTAAGACCAGAAGATACACCTGAAACAGTTAACACTATTCAAAATAAAATTCTTGAAATTAAAGTTGTTAATTTAAATGCAGCTGATGATGATAAAATGAAAGAACAAATTAGCAATCTTTATTATAATGAGGTTGACTCAAATAAAACACGTACAATTACATATAATTCTGCATTATATGATTTAATGTCTCCTGGAAAATATGAGTTCACCCTTACTGATCCAGCTGATGGAAAAGTATACGCAACTTATCATTTCAAGATTGTAGCTAACTAATTTATTATAGTTGTTTATCCCGCTGATACTATTTTGTAGGCGGGATTCAACTATATAGGATAATTAATTATGACTGAATTAGATGCTACAAAAATTGACCAATTAGCCTCCTATTTAAAAAACGCTAAAAATCCTGTATTTTTCGGCGGCGCTGGAGTTTCTACAGAAAGTGGGATTCCGGATTTTCGTTCAACTGATGGAATTTATAATCAAGAATATGATTATCCGCCAGAAACTATTTTGTCGCATACATTCTTTATGAATAAACCTAGTGAATTCTGGAGATTTTATCGCTCAAAAATGCTTATTTTTAATGCTAAACCTAATCCTGCTCATTCGTTTTTAGCTAATCGAGGAATCCCTGTTATAACACAAAATATCGATGGACTTCATACATTCGCTGGTAGTGAAAAAGTGTATGAACTTCATGGAAGTGTATTAAGAAACTATTGTATGAAATGTGGGACGTTTTATGGGGCAGAAGCTGTGCTTGGTTTTGACGAGCCGCCGCGTGATTCTAGCTGCCTTATTGATTATGATGCTACAAAACTTACCGATAAACAGCTTAGATCAATTCCACTTTGCAATGCATCTGTTGCTTCTGGAGGCACTTGCGGAGGACTAATTAAGCCTGATGTTGTGCTTTACGAAGAACCATTAGACCCTGCTGTTTGGGATGCCGCCGAGCAATTGGTGATCAATGCAGATTTACTTATTGTCGCAGGCACATCTATGAAAGTTTATCCTGCAGCGAGCTTAGTGTCGATGTTTACTAATATGTATGGACTTAAGGGAAGTGTAGGCGGCGGCTTTTTCGGTGGAAAGATTGGCGGCGGCGGTGCGGAAACTGGCAAGGTCGGAAGTTTTGATTCTGACGGAAACCCACTAAAAGCGCTTGTTGTGATAAATAGAGATCCTGTATCGGCTGATAATTCAGCTCAACTTGTCATTCATAGTAATGTCGGCGAAGTATTTACATCTGTTCAAAATAACCTCTAAAAACATAATCACATCAATGTAACTTAATTTTACATGCTCGTAGTCTGCACCTTTTTCCCCAGATTTGTAGCGCATTTTTTAAAAAATTGCAAAAGTTATTTACATTTTTTTATTTTAATTTAATTATCAGGTTACAAAATATATAGCCCAAAAATTCTTTCAAACTATTATTAATATTATAATTTGTTAGGAGACGGATAAATGTATGATTTAAATGATGATTATTATCAGCCAATCAAAAGAGAGTTCATATTGGAAAATCAAAAATATGATCTTTATAAATTAGGATATTTATGCAATGTTGATTATTTTATAACAATTTTAGCTGAGACTTTAGATTTAGATGAGTCACAAATTAGATATAATCAGTTAAACTTTTTTTATCAGTCCAAAGATAAGTCATATATGGCAGCTCAAATGTTCATAAATGATAAATTAATGAATATGACCGTAACTAGTAATGCTATATATAAATGTAAATTAGTGATTCACGGAAATATTATACCTATTAAACAAAATGAAGCAAAATGTTATTTTATTAAATATGATAATTCTACTGGTGAAGTTAATCAGCATATTGAATTTGACGATAAAATAATTTACCAGAGCGATAATACTGCATTATACTAAAATTTATAGTATAATTTAAATGATATAAAGGAGTCTTTATGGCAACAATAGTTATAGTATTAGTAGTAATAGTTTTAGTAGTTGGAATTTCAGCATTCAACACTCTTAGATCAGCATCTGTAGGCGTTGAAAAAGATTTCTCAGGAATCACAGTTCAACTTGAAAGACGTGCTGACTTAATTCCAAATCTTGTAAACACTGTAAAAGGCTATGCAAAACATGAGTCAGAAACTCTTTTAAAAGTTGTTGAGGCTCGCTCAAAAGCTACTAATGGTAATATCACTCCTGAAAACGCTTCAAAATTAGCTGAAGCTGAGGGACAAATCGGTGGCGCACTTTCAAAACTTTTAGCAATTTCAGAAGGCTATCCTGACCTAAAAGCTAACCAAAACTTTCTTCAACTTCAAGCTGAAATCAGCGATACTGAAGATAAAATCGCTTCAAGCAGAAATCTATATAATAATTCTGTAACAAAACTTAATACAGCAATGACAACATTCCCTGGCTTATTATTCGTTGGTATAGCTGGTGTGAAAAAAGCTGAAATGTACAAAGTATCTGAAGAGCGTCAAGAAACAATTGAAACTGCTCCAGACGTACAATTCTAATTTAAATAATGTCAGAAGTTGCCGCATTTGAGCGTGCTGAAAATACTCAGGCTCGTGCAGTTAATATTGAAGAAATTCGTAGAAAGCGTGATTCTGGCGAGATAAAAACAATCGTTGAGCAATTAGCTGACGTTGATTGGTCTTATCTTCAAAAGCCATTTTCTGAATTTACACAGCAAGAATTAGATATTGCTGAGAGAGAATCTGAAGATATAAAAATTGCTGAAATTGCTGCAATAAAGTCAGCAAAAACGACAGGCCTTTTCAAACGTGTACCTGTAGAATATACAGAAGCAGAACGCGCTGCAGATGAAGCAAAAATTCGTGAAGATGTAAAAATCGGAACACCATTTTTTCTTAAAAATCATAATAAGGTCGTATGGGTTCCTGGAATAGCCGTACTGCTATCAGTTTTGATTATTTCTATATTAGGTCCAATAGCAAGTCCACTTGTGCTAATTATAGGTGTCGCTACTATGATATTTTTTATTATTTATAGTAACAAAACAAAAAATTATCTTACAATTGGACAGATTCGTCAAGCACTCTTTTTTGCCTCAAATACTGAGGGAACTGGGGTTGGATCTGAGGGTCGTAAAGTAAATCCTGATTTTATATCAAATTCAAATGAAATAGCTAGTTTTTTGAATAGCACAGATCCTGCGATTTTTCCAATAGGCGATAGATTTACAGGATGTAATTCGATTTTCAAATTAGATAATGTTCAAGATTATTCTGGCCAAACTGTTCCAATGTTTCAGCAAGGATTTTATTGGTATGAAATTGAGCATGAATCTGAAGATAATGAGGGGCACAGAACTACAACCTATCAAAAAGTTACTGTACCATATTTCCTTAGTTCAATTGAAAATTATACAAGTAAAAAACTTACACATATTGTTGTAAGACCAAAAAACTTCTTTAGTGGACTTGGAAAAGGATTTTCAAAATTAGGTACAAAACTTGCCGCAATGACAAATAACCCATCTATGAGAGAAGTTAACTTTTCAGCCGCATTTGATGATAAGTTTTCTTCATCTGCGTACCTTCCTAATGATGGAACTAATGATGATGAATTAAATGTTATGACACTATTTTCTACAGATGTTCAGGAGCCTATACTTACAATGTGCCCAAATTGGGGATTTGCAATTTCCGGCGGTTATTTCATTGCATTACCTCCGATGGGATTCAAATTATTCAATCCAAATTTGATGGATGTTGAAGTGGTACCACCTAAAAATCTGATGATTCATTCGGGATTAGCTCGTTATGCGTTTATATATCATGAGTTAATTGAAAACTTGGATCCATTTAATCGCGTAGATTCTGCTGCTAAAACGAAAATCCGTAATGCAGTTGATAAGTTATGCTCTGAAGAAGGTCTTGTGCATGAAAAGAAACTACAAGCTGCTGGTAGTACTAGTATGTGGGTAGTTATTATTGCTGTTGGGATTGCGATCGCTTCGTTTATGTAAGTGTTTTGGGGTTTGGCGTGTGTCATTCCCACACTAGTTAATGGCGAGCTCACTCGACTGGGAATCTGTGGGGCTTTGGTGGGAATCTAGTCATTCCTGCGAAAGCAGGAATCTATGGTGGGTTTTTGTCGAGACCCCCATTTGGAGTAGTTTTTAGGTGTTTTTATGCCCAAAAACTACTCCAAATGGGGGTCTCGCCAAAATATCCATTAAAATTCGATCTTGCTGAGTTTTTATGTCGGTGATATCGGCGGTGGGATAAAAAATCCGTAGTTTTTTGATCGGAAAGGATCAAAAAATGACATACCGACATTATACAAAAGAATATAGAGATGAAATAGTAAATAAATTCCACAAATCAGGGATGA
>JAISKS010000061.1 GCA_031260825.1 Bifidobacteriaceae bacterium | reverse complement strand
AATAAAAAAATATGAAAAAAATCGTTTTTTTTGTGATATAATAGTATTATGAATTTAAAAAATGAAACAAAAATATTAAAAAATGAAAGGGATTCAAGACACTAAACTGGTCTTGAACCCATATCTTTTTTATGTACACTTTGGTTCCATTGGCTTAGGAATTCATTGAAATTGGCGAATTTAGAGTGTACATTTTCCTTGGTGTAAGTTGTTAAATTTTCTGTGATCAATTTGCCGTTTTCATCATAATATTGAACGCGCTCTGAATATATTTTCACAGCAACTCCATTGATATATTTTTTGCGAAACCTCTGCTTAGTCTCAGGATCTACTCCATCTCCCTCAGAATGCGTTTGTCCATCATGAAAATCATCTTTATTTTCGGAATCAATCTCTGTGCGAGGACCTTCAATTGAGTCTCCTGGATTTAGAACCTTAACCTGCTCTGGGTCTGACCAAAAATCATCATTTGCAAATTTACGCGTAACACCCCTAAAATCCATAATAGTAAAATAATTCTTACCAAAATCTTCACGGATACGGGTACCTCGGCCTATAATTTGTTTAAATTCAATGTCGGATTCAATTTCCTTGTCGAGCACAATTAGTTTGCAAGTTTGCGCATCTACGCCTGTTGTTAGTAGCATAGAAGTAGTCGCAATTACAGGGTAAGTCTCGGCAGGATCGATGAAATTATCGAGCTGGCGTTTGCCAACATTGTCGTCACCTGTAATTCTCATTACATATCGGCTATCCTTTTGGACTAGGTCGGCGTTTAGATTATTTAACTCCTGGCGCATCCGCTCAGCATGATCTTGATCAACACAAAACACAATTGTCTTGGCAAAACGGTCATTCTTTTTCAGCCACTCAGTTATGCGCTCTGCTACTGCTTTTGTACGCTCATCTATTACGAGAGTTTTGTCAAAATCTTTAGTGCTATATTGACGAGTTTCGATAAGTTCGCCGTTGATATCACGTTTTCCATCTTCTGGTACATATCCTTCAGCATCCACATTTGTCGGTACTCTGAGTACTTTATACGGGGCAAGAAAACCATCATTAATGCCGTCGACAAGTGAATATCTGTAGATTGGAGCCCCGAAATATTCTTCATTCGATACATTCTCGGTCTCTTTTGGTGTTGCTGTCATTCCGATTTGAGTAGCACTGCTAAAATATTCAAGCACTTTACGCCATTGACTTTCTTCTTTTGCGCTTCCGCGATGGCACTCATCAATTACGATAAGGTCGAAAAAGTCAGGTTGGAATTCGCGAAAAGATTCCTCTCCATCGTCGCCTGCAAGTTGTTGATAGAGGCTAAGATAAATTTCATGCGCAGTATCAACTTTACTTCCTGTTCCATCTCCAATTTTATGCATTGAATCTTTAAAATGTTTGAAGTCGTTTTGAATAGTCTGATCAACGAGAATATTACGGTCAGCAAGGAAAAGTATACGTTTTTTTGCACCAGATTTCCAAAGGCGCCATATGATTTGGAAGGCTGTAAAAGTTTTACCAGTGCCTGTTGCCATTGCAAGAAGAATGCGCTTTTGATCGCGTGAAACAGCATCAACAGTGCGGTTAATAGCAATGCGTTGATAATAGCGTGGTTGCTTAGATTCTAGATTGAAATAGTATGGCTCATTTATTATTCTATCTTCATATTCAGTCACCCCAAAGTGTTTTTCATATCGAGACCATAAATCGTCTGGTGTAGGAAATTCATTCATCTTTAATTCTCGTTCAAGCCCTGTCAGTCTGTCATGCTCACGAAAACCTGCACCATTTGAAGAATATGCAAAAGGTACATCTAGAATTTCGGCATATTCGAGAGCTTGTTGCATCCCATCAGCGACACTATGTTGATTGTCTTTGGCTTCAACAATTGCTAGCGGACGGTTGTTATTATGATTTAACAGAAAGTCATACTTCTTCTTCTCGCCACGCCTTGTTTTGTTGCCGTCCACGATAATTCGACCATCCGTGAAAGTTTGCTCCATCTGAATTTTTTGCGTAGACCAACCAGCGCCACGCTCATCAATAGCTGGCGTAATGAGACGTAATTTAGTCTCTTCTTCTGTTAGCTTACTCATATTTACAGTTAATCCAAATCTGGTCAAATTTCTAATTAGTGCACAAAAACACTAATATATCTATTATAACATATTATGTGTTGTTTTATAATCAGATTTTCAGGAAAAAATATTCAAAAATCACACTGCAACCTCGCCGTTAACTGGTGCAGGAATGACATAGATTCCCGTTTTCACGGGAATGACAACGGGGAATGGATTCCTGCTTTCGCAGGAATGACATAGATTCCCGTTTTCACGGGAATGACATAGGCTCGCTAGATTCCTGCTTTCGCAGGAATGACAGTGCGTGCAGGAATGACAGACCCCACAAATCCCAATCAAAACACCCCCGCAACTAAATAATTAATCGCCATCGGCACAACACTTAGAAATATAAATGACGGGAGCATACATAGCCCGATTGGAATGTACATCTTAACCCCTTGCTCTTCGATTTTGCTTATTGCTGAGCTTAATTCTTGTTGTTCAATTTTTTGTATTTCTGACTGTAAATATTGGATTAATGAAATGTCATTTTGACTGTAAATATCGATTAAATTTGCTAAAAAATATGAAGATATATCGGATTTGTTGAATTTTAATTTTTTAGGGTCAATTCCTAAAAAAATTGCGTTTGAAAAATATCTGAAATCATCAAAATATCCGAGTAAAGTTTCTAATGATAATCCCTTTTTTAAGCCTTCAATTATGAGCGTGATTCTAAATATCAAATCATCAGATCCGATTATTACTGTATCTTTATTTATTTTATTAATAAGTTTTAATCCCGCTAAATAAAACGCGATTCCTACTACCACTGATATAAATCCTGCAGCGCTGCCGAAGTATAAAGAAATTGGGTTTATCCCAATGATTACGCATAATAATATTCCTGCAATAGGTGCGAATTTGAAAGCTTTTACAGTAATAATTTGGGCTGACATAATTTCTGATATTTTATAATCTCTGGCTGTTTTCTTAGTAAGGAAGTTATTTATTTTTTCTAATATTGTAACTAATTCTGATCCAGATTCTTTTGAAAATAAATATCCTGTGTATACATAATTTGTCTTGAAATATTCTGATAATGAAATTTCTAATTTTGATGGGTCGAAAATGTCTATTTGTTTTATGCAGATTATGTCAGTAAAATAGCGCTCTGGAGTGTATCCGGCTTTTATATAATCGATGAAATTAATAATCATAATCAGTTTATATATTCGAAATAATCTTTAGTTTTAAAAGCAGTACCATCTGCATTAATTTTTATCAAAGATTTTGTCGCGAGATGTCCGTTGTTTAAAGTAAGCATCGCAATATCTGAAATGTACCTCCTATTAGGCTCTCGACTAAGATGAATTAATATATCAAATGCGCTAATACTAAGCGAAGTAATCATAGTTTCAGTAAGGCCGGCATAGCTCCCAAGCGCAAAAAGCCTGGCGGGAATGTCAGAAATTCCATTAGAATGTATTGAACTAATTCCGCCAGTATGTCCCGTATTAAAGGCGTTTAGGAGCACTTCAATCTCACGACCGCGACATTCTCCAAGCACAATTCGATCAGGCCGCATTCGAAGAACTCCATTTAAAAGATCATACGCAGTGACCTCTCCGACCCCGTCATTATTGGGGTTTCGCGTATAAAGTGGTACAATATGTGGATGAACAGACCCATCAATTTCAGGCGTATCTTCAATGGATATTATCCTGTCGGAATTACTACAAATCTCAAGTATTGAGCTTAAAAAAGTTGTCTTTCCAGTTCCTGTACCACCACTTATAAGAATATTTTTTCTTGAATTTACTAATTCTAATAGAAGTGGTACTATTTTCGGATTAATCATATCTGCATCAACCAAATCAGAAAAACTAAGTTTAGATAATCTAAGAATTCGAATAGAAATAATCGCTCCGTAGCCTTTAGGACAAAGGGGTTCACAGATTATATTGAACCTAAGTGTTGTCTTTTTGTGAGCGCCTGTTTGGATTTCAATTGACCCGTCTACAATTGGTGTAACTGGGGAAATAGATACACCAGCAAGCATTGAAATTTTTCGGGCAAAATCCATTACTTTTTTTGATGAATTAAATTCACTAATAATTTCTGAATCATTTAGTTTTTCAGGTCCATTTCCATAGTCGACATATATTGAACTGCAGCCATTAATTACAATATCTGTAGCGGAATCTATATCAATAATTTTGTTTAAAACACCTACAGAAAATATATTATTATGAATTTCTTTAGGTATATTGGTGTATTCGGGGATCAATAATCGCTCAGGAAAATCGTTTAGAATATTATCTATAATCTTAGTTTTTTCGATAGAATCTACGCAGAAAAGATTCATATCCGTTTTTAATAAAACGGTCTTAATTCGTTTAGAAAGTTTTTTATATGTAGACATTATTTTATAAATTTATCCATTTGAGATTTGCTAATTGATTTATTAAATTTATTGAAATTTTTTGATTTATATTTTTTCGGTACAGTAACCACTTGTATTTTGGGGTTATTTTGATTAAATCTAGAGATTTCCACGACTGCTTTTGATTTCATCGCATTAGTGAAATCATCTGTAGTAAATAATATTACATTATCTGATTGAATTAAATCGCAATTATTGATTAATGTATCAAAATTTAGAATAAATACTGTTTTCATATTAATATCGTTAATATAATTGCAAAAATTCTCAAAAAACTCTTTTGACGGTAATTTAGCTTTAATTAGATCACTATAAAGATAATATAATCTTCCATTTCCTCTTTTAGATTTTGTTAATGAATTAAGAGGGATTTTCGTGAGTTTATCAATAAAATTATTTTTTGAGATTT
>JAISKS010000089.1 GCA_031260825.1 Bifidobacteriaceae bacterium | reverse complement strand
AACACCTGAAGACGCTCATATTATCCTATATACATCTGGCTCAACAGGCGTCCCTAAAGGCGTAGAACTCAGACATTCAAATATTGTAAGTTTCATCGCAAGCGCAATTAAAGCCTACGAAATCACTAGTGAAGATAATTGGGCTGCGTATGCATCTTTTGGTTTTGACGTTTCTATGGGAGATCTTTGGGTAACATTAGCTGCAGGCGCGACGCTCGTAGTTGTACCTGATGAATTACGATTAGACCTTCATAAATTAAATGAGTTTTTTGAACAAAATAATGTCACAGGCACACTTCTTACAACTCAAGTTGGTAAGCAATTCGTTGATACAACTGATAATAAATCATTAAAAGTTTTGGCTGTCGGTGGAGAAAAATTAGTACCAACAAAACCTCCAAAATATAGATTATTAAACATATATGGCCCTACAGAAGCGACAGTTTGGGTAACATCTTTTGAAGTCGATAAATACTATGATAATGTGCCTATTGGAAAACCTGCACAAGATTTAGACCTATATATTATCAATGAAAATGGCGGACTTTGCGAAATTGGTGAAGTAGGAGAAATCAATATTGCTGGTCGCCAAGTTGGCTACGGTTATCTAAATAACCCTGAAAAAACCGAAGCTGCATTTAAAAATAACCCATTTAGACCTACCGATTCTGACTATTCTCGTATGTATAAAACAGGAGATTTAGCAAAATATTTGCCAGATGGTAATATCGAAATTCTTGGAAGAACTGATTTTCAAATAAAAATTCGCGGTTTTAGAGTTGAGCTCAGCGAAATCGAAAATCGTATTCGTGAATATGATAATATTCTTGATGCAACTGTTGTCCCTATGGAGACCCCTACTGGAGGCAAAAACGCTGTAGCGTATATTGTAGTACCTAATAAAAATGACTTTTCAATATCAAATCTTAATGATTTCATAAAAGATAAATTACCAGATTATATGGTACCGTCTGCAACAGTTTTGATTGACGAAATTCCGCTTACACAAAATGGAAAAGTCGACAGAAAATCGCTTCCTCAGCCTGATTACGCGCCCATAAATGAACCAACTCAAGCCACACAAGCAAACTCATATTTTTATGAAAAAATTCGTAAATCAATTGAAGCCACTCTTGGACATCCCAATTTTACTGCTGATTTAGACCTATTTACAGTTGGATTAACATCGCTTGGCGTTATGAAAATTCAGCAAGATATAGATTCTACATTTGGAGTTTCACCCGATGTTACAGATATTCTTGCGGATGCTACAGCGGAAAATATTGAGAAATTACTCACTGAAAAAATAATTGAAAATGCTACTTCGTCGTCAACCCCATTATCAAAAATAGATACTACTTCTGCCGAATTAAGTTCATCGCAAAAAGGTATATATTTTGAATCAATAAAAACTGAAGAAAATATGCTTTATAATATCCCAGTTTATCTAGGATTTCCTGGTGCTATTTCATCAGAAAAACTTCAATCTGCAATAGAAACTGTATTTAAACTTCACCCTAGTTTCAATATAAAAATCGATGTAATTGATAATAAAATCATTCAATCAATTTCTGATGATGCAATAAAAATTGAAAATTTAGGATCAATTTCTTCTCAAGAATTTGATAATATTAAAGCTAATTTTGTGCGTCCATTTAATATTAATAGAGATAGTTTATATCGATTTACACTAGCTACAGTCGACGGTCAAGTTAGATTTTTATTCGATATTCATCATATAATCTTCGATGGTGTTTCTCTAGATTTATTTATAAACGAGATTTTACAATATTTAAAATATGGAAATGTTACTGCTACTGAATCTATCAGTTTAATTCAAAATGCGAACCTAGAATCAACCGACAAATACAGCTCTTCTGATGCTATAAAATATTATGAACAAGAATTTTCAGACTTTGAAAATGCTAGTCGAATTGAGCAAGATATCCATACAAACACTGATGAAAGCAACCAAAAACAAATAGATGCAAAAATAAACACTTATGCACTTCGCAGTTTTTGTAGCGCAAATGGTATTACAGATTCTTCGGTACTATTATCTGCCGTAAGTCACGCAATTTCTATTTGGACTCATTCAAAATCAGTATATTTCAGTACTATTTCATCGGGACGAGAAAACGCCAAATTAGCTAATACTATTGGTATGTTTGTACAAACTTTGCCAATAAAAATCGACATAGAATCTAAAAGTATTATAGATTTTGCAAAATCAGCTGCTACAAAATTAAACGAAGGAATTACTCATAAAAACTATCCTTATGTTGAGTTTGTCAATAAATTTAATTACGATTCATCAATCGTTTTTGCATCTGAACTTGGTGTTTTGAATCAGTATGAAATCGACGGACAGCCTATAATTAATGAGACTTTAAAGGCTGAAAAGCTCGGATTTGATATTGCGATTTTAGCAATGGAAAATACTGACGGAGTTTATTTCACAATTCAGTATAATGGAAATCACTATTCTGATCAGATTATGCAAGGTTTCATCCAAACTCTTCAAACTGTAACGAATAAATATATTACTTCACCTGCTGAAAAAAATATTACTGAAATCTCTGGTGTATCAGACTCAAATGCCGCAATACTAGAGAGTTTCCAAGCCAAACAAACGCCTAAAAATAATCAACTTACATTAATTGATATGTTCAAAAACTCTGTTTTATATAATGGAAATAATAATGCAATTATTTATAATGATATAACACTTTCATATAATGATGTTGATAGAATTTCAGATAATATCGCTGCTAAGCTAGAATCTATGGGCATAAAACGCGGTGACGGTGTTGCTGTGATGGGTGCAAAATGTGAATTAATATTTTTAGCCGCTCTTGCAGCTGTAAAAATCGGTGCATTTTATCAACCTCTTGATCCTGGATATCCAACAGATAGACTTGAGTTTATGCTAGAAGACAGTGATGCTAAAGCGATAATTATTGATGAAGATTTGAAAGGTCGTGTGCCAAACTTCATAACAAAAGCGTCTGAAAATATAATTTTAACAAAAGATATATATAATCTTCCAGAAACTCTTCATCCATATAACCCAGCTTCTAAGCCTGAAACTGACGATGCTCATATAATTTTATATACATCTGGATCAACTGGAAATCCTAAAGGCGTCAAACTTCGTCATTCAAATATGGTTGCGAGTGCTAATTCGACAATAAGAAATTTCAAACTTTCTCATGATGATAACTACGCAAACTATGCTTCATTTGGATTCGACGCTTCCATGGCAGATTTTTGGTGGAGTATGTGTAGCGGTGCAACTCTCGTGATTGTACCTGATGATATTCGACTAGATCTTGAAAAACTTAATGAATATTACGAGCAAAATAATGTCACTACAGGCTTAATGACTACTCAAATTGGTCGTCAGTTCGCAGAAACAATTAATAATAAAAGCCTGAGATTATTATTTGTTGGTGGCGAAAAATTAGTACCATTTAAACAACCTAATTTTACAGTTGTGAATCTTTATGGCCCTACAGAAAACACAGTATACGTTACATCCAAGTCGATTACTGAGCAAACTGATGTGATAACAGTGGGCAAACCTGCTGATAATATTAATGTTTATGTGCTTGATGTAAATGATCAAATCGCCCCTACTCTCGCTCCTGGTGAGATTTGCATTGCTGGAGAGCAGGTCGGATATGGATATCTAAATAATCCTGAAAAAACTGAGGCAGTATTTATTCATAATCAATTTACAGATAATCCCGATTATGCTAGACTTTATCGAACAGGAGACCTTGGTAGATTTCTTGAAAATGGCGATTTAGATGTCATGGGACGTACTGATTTCCAAGTAAAAATTCGCGGATTTCGCGTTGAGCTTACTGAAATCGAAAATCGCATTCGAGAATTTGATAATGTAGTTGATGCTGCAGTTGTGGCTTTAGACGCTCCTGCAGGAGGCAAAGCCGCTGTTGCGTATATTGTTACAGATGCAGATGCATTCAGTATTCCTGCATTAAACGAGTTTATTTTAGAGAAACTTCCATCATATATGGTACCTTCTGCGTCGATGATTTTAGATGAAATTCCGGTTAATCAAAATGGCAAAGTTGACCGTAAACAGCTACCTGCACCTGATTATTCACGCTCAACAGGCGATATAATCGCAGCAAAAAATGAAGTTGAACAAAAGTATATTGATGTATTTAAGTCAGTATTAAAGCTCGATACAGTATCAGCAACAGATAGTTTCTTTAATATCGGCGGTTCATCGATCTCTGCCACAAGACTCCTTGTAGCAATCGAAAATGCAGGTCTTACTAAATCTGATGGCTCGCGTATTGTATACGCAGATATTTTCCAAAATCCGTCTCCAGCAGCCTTAGCTTTGCTTTCTGATGAAGATGCAAAGATCGCTGTTGACTCGGTTGTTGAAGATTATGACTATACAAATATCGACAAATTACTTCAAGCTCAAGATGTGAAATCAGCGATAAATCCTGAATTATTTGAATATAAATCCGTATTACTTTCTGGTGCTACAGGCTTCCTTGGCGCTCATATTTTAAAAGAATTAATTGACGATGGCAAAACCGTTGTGCACTGTTTAGTTCGAAAAGGAAGTTTCCAAAGTAGCGAATTAAGACTAAAAACAATGCTATATTACTATTTCGAAAACTCTTTTGATGAGCTTTTTGGTAAGCGTATATTTGCAATTGACACAGATATAACAGACGACTCACTAGTTATAAATCTATCAAATTTAGACCTTGATTTAGTGATAAATACTGCAGCTAACGTCTCACATTTTGCTAGCGATGACTCTATTTCTCGAGTAAATGTTACAGGTGCCAAGAATATTGCTGATTTAGCGATGTCACTAAACGCAAGACTTATTCAAGTTTCTACAGGTTCAGTTGCAGGGCTTTCTCCAACTGACAAAACACTTAATGACCCAGTGCTTACTGATAAAAAACTGTATTTCGGACAGTCTCTTGATAATCAATACGCTCATTCGAAGTTCTTAGCAGAGCGCTATGTGCTAGAAAACATTGTAAATGATAATCTCGATGCAAAGATTATGAGACTAGGAAACCTCATGGGGCGTAATGTTGATGGAGAGTTTCAAATAAACTTCAAATCTAACTCATTCGTAGGTAGTTTAAAGGGCTATGCGGTTCTAGGTGAGTATCCTATCAGTGAATACAGGACAAAAACCACATTAACACCAATAGACCTAACCGCCAAAGCGATTCTGAAGCTTTCGGTGCTTCCTAGCGATTTGGTAGTATTTACACCAGACACTATATATGACTACTATATGGGCGATATAATGAAAATCATGCAGTCATCTGGTATAAATATAAAGTTCGTAGAAGATGATGAGTTTAGGAAAAATCTTCAGCAAGCGTTCAAAGACCCTAATAAAACAGAGCATTTGACAGCTATGATAGCATACGATGCCGGTTCAACTGACAACCCTATTGTTTGGCTAGACTATGACAATTCGTTTACTTCGCAAGTTCTCCTTCGTCAAAATTGGAATTGGGAGCGCACATCATCTGAGTATATAAAGAGTATGATTGAGTATTTAAATGGTCTAGGATATTTTTAATCAATAAGTCTGATGAAAAAAATATTAAATCACTTAATTATTTATTCATCAATAATCACTGCTGCAATTTATTTAATAGCAAACTTATTTTATTACTCACTTAGAACACAAAATTTAAATTATATTACT
>JAISKS010000069.1 GCA_031260825.1 Bifidobacteriaceae bacterium | reverse complement strand
ATAAGCTGCATTTGAAATTGTGATTATTTTATAATTTCCATCAGTTATAGTGTTAAATGTCCAGCCACTAGGTAAACCGCTTATAGTCATATCCTTTGGATATTTGATTTTCATTTCTTTCACGCCGTCCCAAGTTGTCTCAACTTGTGGAGCTAAATTAGAATTTGACGAATCAACTAATTTATAATTAATCGCATTATCACCAGTTGTTAATTCAACTTTATTTACACGATAATTTACAGGATTATCGCTAGCATTAAGATATTCAAAAGCGTTTGAAAGTACCAATGAATCACTTTCACCGTAATTAATTGTGATATCTTTTAATCCGAATGAATCTGTACCTGATAAAGCTGGGATTTGACATGTATATAATGTATCTTCTTTAGCATCTTCCACACATACTTTTCCACCGATTTTTACAGATGTAATTGTATCTAATTTATTTCCAGTTAATGTTAAAGGTTTAGAATCAGCAGTTTGGAATTTAGGAGCTACCTCAGGTGAAGTAGTTAATATATATAAGCTGCTAGTATCAACTGCTACATAGCCATCTGTAATTGTAGATGCAATTTTATTATTATAAACTAAATAAATGTTATTTGAACCAACAGTTAGACCACTAGGTGTAGTACAGTTAATAGTGGAATAAGATTTGACAACTACATCAATACATTCAATAGCGTTACCAGCAGATTTTAGTCCGGTTATAGGGTCAATAGTAAGGGTTGTACCTAAGAAAATTCTAGGTGGATCAGTATAGCGAGATTTGTCCACGAAAGCATTATTCTTGATTTCGTCATCAGTTAATGTGCGGTTGTATAATCGAACTGCATAAATATCAGAATTAGTAAGTGGCATACCTCCGCATCCATTAGCATCGGTGTCACAACCAATACCAAGTGGCTCTTTATTATTTGTGCGATGGATGTCAGGCAGCGCGATTGGTGTACCTTTAATTCCATTTGTAAATAATTGAGATTTTAATCCATCAAGTCTACCCGTGACTGTCTGATTTGTACCTTGTAAATATCCACCAATTGAAGTTGAAAAACACCATTCAGCATAGCCCTGACCGCATCCACCCACTCGAGCGAACGCAGAGCGTGGACCCCAAATACCACTACCACTACCATCATTTGCACCCTCTAAATCAAAGCCCATACCTGAGGCGTTTGACAAGAATGCTTTTGTGCCAGTACTATTAGAAGGTTGCTGTCCATTTGTACCAAAATGAAATACAACTTCGGCAGTCATATGACAATTTACTGAATCTGTCCAAGCTGATGCGTTTGATCCATTGCAATATTCTGCAGCACCCCAAGGAGCTAATTTACCCCACTGTTGTACATTATTTGTAGCATCAAAATTAAGACCTTTATTTGTCCAAGTTAATTTACCTGCTGTAATACCTTGAGTTGAACATGTTTGATTCGCGCAAATTTGTGCATCGGGATAAGTTGAACCGTTCAAATGATATGCTAAATTTGTCCAATAATTAGCAGTAGAATCATGGCGATTATCGCCCATTCCAATATTATTTACACCATCATAAAGTCCAATAAGTCCACTAGTAACATAGTTATCTACAGGTACATATGGTAAGTTTGAACCAGAAATTGAAATATTTTGAGTACCTGTATTTGGGCCTGTCGATGGGGATACTGTTGTTAATACTGACTCAATATATGTGAAATTTCCTGCATTATATGTTTGACTATTATATTCAAATGTTACAGCTTTTTCGCCTGCTGTTGAAGATTCTGGTACAATACATGTCATTTCTGTAGTTGAAATAATATTGAGGTTTAGGCAATTTACACCGCCGACTTTTACAACTGGAGGTGCGATAAAACGGTTTTTATCGACAGCAGCGTTTATTTGAATTTGCTGTTCTGTGAGAGGTTTATTGTATAAACGAATTGCGTAGATATTTCCAGTGTTCATCACAAGAGTTTCGCAGCCTAAAAGATATGTATCACAACCAATTCCAACTGGTTGATTCTCATTTGTATAATGGCTTACAAAAGATGTTTCTTCTCCGGGATTTCCGTTTGTAAAAATCTTATTTTTTGTACCATCAAGGCGCGCACTAACTGTCATATTTGTACCTGCTAAATATGCAGAAGGTGATCTTGCAAAAGCCCAATTACCATTTTGAGTATATGCAACTGCTGAGCGAGGTCCCCATTTACCATTGGTGGTACCACTAGCAGCAAACTCTATATCGAAACCTGAAACTGATGCATTGGAAATACCAGGTTTAGTACCTTGTCCTGTCACTTCTCCGCCGCCAGTACCATAATTAAATACGATTTCAATTGTGTATTGGCAATCTGTATGAATCGAATAATTACCCCACTCATCACTTCTTCTATCTGTTACAGGTTGAGTAGTTGGGCAATATCTTGCTTGATTCCAAGGGGCTAATTTTCCCCATTGACTTGTGGTTTGTCCATTAAAATTAAGACCTTTATCGCTCCAACTCAATTGTGAAGTGACACCTTGAGTTGAACAATCTCTATTATTACATATTAAGGCATCAGGATATGTTGATGGTTTTCCCAGTTGTGTGGAGAGGTTTTTCCAAGTGGTAGTATCAGTGGAATGGTAGTCGTCGCCGCTGCCTGTGTTGTCAATTCCATCATAAAATCCAACAAGTCCGTCTGTCACATAATCAGTTGTATGAGAATTTGAAGGGAGGTCTGTGCCTGTAATTGTGATTTTTTGTCCGCCAGTTATACTGCCTGATGTTGGGAATATTGAAGATGTGGAGACAGCCTCTGGAGTTAGATTTTTGATTGCAGCGTATGCAGATACGGAGACGGTTGTAATAATGGCTAGGGCTAATATAATTTTGTATTTCATATATTTATTAATTATTAAGAGGTGTTTTAGTTCTTAATATCCTTTCATTATTAAAGTCATATATATTGTATCACAAAAAAAAAAAAAACGATTTTTTTTGTAGGGATTTGGGAGGTTGGATTGTCATTTTTGTGGGAGCAGGAATCTGAGGGTTTGGGTTATGGCTGACAACGTAGTGAGTAGCGCCTAAACTTAGTTTAGAAGCGTATAGCGAACGGAGTGTGTTTGAGCATTTTATGCGAGGTCAGCGTTTTCTGAAAGAAAACAGATTGTATTGGCTGACAACGTAGTGAGTAGCGCCTAAACATAGTTTAGAAGCGTATAGCGAACGGAGTGTGCTCGAGCATATTTGAAAAATATGCGAGGTCAGCGTTTTCTGAAAGAAAACAAATTAAAACGTGCCTCCACTTGGATTCGAACCAAGGACCTGCGGCTTAAAAGGCCGTAGCTCTACCGCTGAGCTATAGAGGCACAGTTGCCGAAAAAACTCGAAAGATTTTTCGAAACTGTTTATATTATAACATATATTTTTTTATGTGCAAACATTTTTATATTAATTTTTTCTAGTTGCTTAATAAAGGTGGTTTTGATAGATTTATATTTTGGTTCAAGACCAGTTTAGTGTCTTGAATCCCTTTCATTTTTTAATATTTTTGTTTCATTTTTTAAATTCATAATACTATTATATCACAAAAAAAACGATTTTTTTCATATTTTTTT
>JAISKS010000051.1 GCA_031260825.1 Bifidobacteriaceae bacterium | reverse complement strand
GCTAATGTTGCAAAAACAAAAGTAACAACTCATAAGAAAGCAGGTGCTAAATAATATGGGACAGAAAGTAAATCCTAGAGGATATAGATTAGGTATCACTACCGAACACAGAGTTAAATGGTTCGCTGACGAAAATAAAAAAGGCGTCAACTATGCAACTTTCGTTAAGGAAGATAATGAGATCCGTAAATATATTAAGAAAAATTATGCAAATGCTGTAATTTCTAAAGTTGTAATTGAGAAAGATGCAAAAACTGTAACTGTATCAATTTATGCTGCACGTATTGCAAATATCATTGGCGCTAAAGGTGCTACAGCTGAGAAAATCAAAGAAAAAGTTGCTAAAATCACTAATAAAGAAGTTAAGATTAACTGCGTAAGTGTTGCAACTCCAGAACTTGATGCTCAAGTAGTTGCACAGGGCGTTGCAGAGCAATTAGAAGCTCGTGTAACATTCCGTCGCGCTATGAAAAAAGCTATTGATTCATCACTTAGAGGTGGAGCAAAGGGTATTAAAATCCAATGTTCAGGCCGTTTAGGTGGAGCTGAAATGAGCCGCGCTGAGTTTTATCGTGAAGGTCAAGTACCTCTACATACACTTCGTGCTAATGTTGATTATGGTTTCTATGAAGCTTATACAACTTATGGTTTAATCGGCGTAAAAGTATGGATCTATCGTGGAGATATGACAGATGCAGAATATATGATGGGAGAATTTATCAAAAATAAAGATAAAGATTCTCTTCGTCGTAATTCACGTCCAAAAGCAAACTTTGATGCTAAACCTGGTGATAATAAAGCTCCAGCAGAAGCAACAGAAGCCGCTGCTGTACCAGCAGAAAAAGTAGAAAAATCTTCAACTGAAGATTCTAAATAGGAGTAGAAGAATATGTTAATTCCTAAAAAAGTAAAACACCGTAGACAACATCATCCAAAACGTCGCGGCGCATCTAAAGGTGGAAACACAATAAACTTTGGTGATTATGCAATTAAAGCATTAGAACCAGCTTATGTTACAAACCGCCAAATTGAAGCTGCTCGTATTGCAATGACACGTTATATCAAACGTGGTGGTAAAGTATGGATCACAATTTTCCCTGATCGTCCAATCACTCAGAAACCTCTTGGAACTCGTATGGGTTCTGGTAAAGGTTCTCCTGAATGGTGGGTTGCTAATGTGCACCCAGGTCGTATCATGTTTGAACTTGCTGGCGTTGAAGAAGCAGTAGCAAGAGAAGCAATGAAACGTGCTATTCATAAATTACCAATGAAATGTAAATTCGTTGTTAAGGAGGTCTCATAATGATCGGAAGTAAAGAACTAAAAATGGATCAATTAGATGCTAAAGATAATGAGCAATTAATTGGACTTATTAAAGAAGCTAAAAAAGAGCGTCAAGAATTACGTTTCCAAATGGCATCAGGTGAAGGCGATGGACGCGGACGTATTAAAGCTACAAAACGCGATGTTGCTCGTATGATGACAGTTATGAATGAGCGTAAACTTGGTATTAGAACAAATCCTACAGTTGTAACTGAAGCAAAAGCTGAGAAAAAAGCAACTAAAAAAGACGAGAAATAAAGGATAATTATGACTGATTCTAAAGAAACAACTAAAAAAGCTCCAGCTAAAAAAGCTACAGCTAACAAAAATCATGTTGCTCGTAAGGCACAAGGTGTACCTAACACTGAAAAAGGTAAACCAGTAGAGCGTCAATATCGTAAAACTCAACGTGGTTTTGTAGTATCTGATAAAATGGATAAAACTGTAGTAGTATTAGTTACACGTAAATCAAAACATCCTTTATATGGCAAGGTTGTGACAACAACTAAAAAATATAAAGCTCATGACGAAAACTCTGTTGCTAAAGTAGGAGATGAAGTTTCAATCATGGAAACTCGTCCAATTTCTGCAACAAAACGTTGGAGACTTGTTGAGGTTATTAACGCTGCTAAATAATTAGCTGTTAAAATTCAAGTAAATTAAAATATTTTTGGTATAATAGATATATTAAAGATTAAGAAAGGCGCTTAATTTTCATGCTTGCTTGTGCTAGTATTCGTACTAATATAAGTGTATGATAGTAAGTGAACCGTCTTAGAAAGGTAATAAAATGATTCAAAAAGAATCTAGATTAAAAATCGCTGATAACACAGGTGCTAAAGAAATTCTTTGCATCAACGTTCAAGGTGGCTCAGGCAAGAGATATGCTAGAGTTGGAGATATAATCGTCGCAACTATTAAAGATGCGATCCCTGGCGGAAATGTTAAAAAAGGTGATGTTATAAAAGCAGTAGTTGTAAGAACTAATAAGAACACACGTCGTAAAGATGGTTCTTATATCCGTTTTGATGAAAATGCAGCAGTTATCCTAGGAAATGATAAAGATCCTAAAGGTACTCGTATTTTTGGGCCAGTTGCTAGAGAACTTAGAGATAAACGCTTTATGAAAATTGTTTCATTAGCTTCGGAGGTAATCTAATCATGGCTAGAATCAAAAAAGAAGATTTAGTAATCGTAAACTCAGGTTCTGATAAGGGCAAATCTGGTAGAGTTATTGACGTATTAAAAAACGACAAACTTCTAGTAGAAGGAGTTAATCTTAAAACTAAACATAATCGTATCACACAGACTCAAAAAGGAGCAACTGCAGGCGGTATTGAAACTATTGAAGGTCCAATACATATCTCAAACGTTTCTTTATTAGATCCTGAAACAAAAGTTCCTACTCGCATTCGTTATAATGTTGAGAAAAAAGGCGATAAAGTTGTAAAGACTCGTGTTTCTGTTAAATCTGGAAAGGCAATTTAATGAGCAATCAAACATATCAACCTAGACTAAAAACTCAGTATAATGCTGAGATCGTAAAGAAGTTAAAAGAAGAATTTGATATTAAAAATATCCATGAAGTACCAGCGCTTACAAAAATCGTTGTGAATATGGGTGTTGGCGATGCTGCTAAGGATTCAAAACTAATCCAAGGTGCTACAAAAGATATCACTTTAATCACAGGTCAAAAACCTAAAGTTAATGTTGCTAAAAAATCAATTGCACAGTTCAAACTTCGTGAAGGACAAGCAATTGGCGTTTCTGTTACATTACGCGGAAAAAGAATGTGGGAATTCTTAGATAGACTTCTTACTACAGCTATTCCTCGTATTCGCGACTTCCGTGGTCTTTCTTCAAAGCAATTTGATGGAAGAGGAAATTACACTTTCGGTGTGACAGAGCAAGTAATTTTTCATGAGATTAATCAAGACGAAATCGATCAGATTCGCGGAATGGATATCACTTTAGTGACAACAGCTAAAACTGATGATCAAGGACGCGCTTTACTTCGCAATCTTGGATTCCCATTTAAGGAGAAATAAAATGGCAAAAACAGCGTTAAAACAAAAACAAGCTAAAAAAGCAAAATTCAAAGTTCGCGAATATACTCGTTGCACAAAATGTGGTCGTCCACATTCAGTGTATCGCAAATTCGGCTTATGCCGCGTATGTGTTCGTGAGATGGCAAATCAAGGTGAATTGCCAGGTGTTGTAAAATCAAGTTGGTAATCTAAAAGGTCCAGTAAATTAATATTAACGGAAACCATTAGGGAAAGAGAAAAATAAAATGACAATGACAGATCCAATAGCCGATATGTTAACAAGGCTAAGAAATGCAAGTGCAGTAGGAAAGAAAAAGGTAGAAATGCCTTATTCTAAATTTAAAGAATCTATTGTACATATCTTAAAGAATGAAGGTTATGTAACTGACTTTAAAGTTGAAGACTTAAAAGTTGGTAAAAACCTAATAGTAACATTAAAATATTTAGACGGTGATGAACCTGCAATAAAAGGTATTAAACGTATCTCAAAACCAGGTCTTCGTAAATATGCAAAATCAGATAATCTTCCTAAAGTATTAGGCGGACTTGGTGTTGCAATTATTTCATCATCAGCAGGTATTATGACAGACAAAGTTGCAAGCACTAAAGGTGTTGGCGGCGAAGTTGTGGCATACGTTTGGTAATAGAAAGGACTTATTATGACAAGTAGAATTGGTAAAGTTCCTGTTGCTATTACAGCAGGCGTTGATGTAAATCTAGCAGGTGATGTACTTACAGTTAAAGGCCCTAAAGGCGAGATGACTCAAGTTATTCACGAATTAGTAATCGTAAAAATCGATGGAGACAATATTATTGTAACTGCAAAAAATGAATCAAAAACATCTTCTGCACTTCACGGATTAATGCGTTCATTAATTGCAAATATGGTTGAAGGTGTGACTAACGGTTTTGAAAAGAAACTTGAATTAGTTGGTACTGGTTACCGTGTTGCTCTTGCAGGATCAACATTAGATTTCTCACTAGGATTTTCACATCCAGTAAAAATCGATGCTCCTGAAGGAATTACATTCGGTGTACAAGATAATAATATCGTAATCATTAGCGGAATTGACAAACAACAAGTTGGCGAAGTTGCTGCTAATATCAGAAAAATTCGTCCTCCAGAACCTTATAAAGGTAAAGGAATTCGCTATGTTGGCGAAGTTGTCAAGCGTAAAGTTGGAAAGGCTGGTGCTTAATTATGACTTACAAATTAATTGGTAAATCAAAAGTTATATCAAAACTAAGAAGACATGCACGTCTAAGAAAGAAAGTTAATGGTACTCCTGAGCGTCCTCGTTTAGTTTTAACACGTTCAAACAAAAATATTGTTGCTCAAATCGTAGATGATACAGTAGGCAAGACTTTAGTTTCTTCAACTTCTGTAAAACAAAAAATTGCTGGTACAAAAACTGATGTTGCTAAAGCAATCGGTTCAGACATCGCAGCAAAAGCTACAAAAGCTGGAATCAAACAAGTTGTATTCGATCGCGGTGGTAATAAATATCACGGTAGAATCGCAGCTGTTGCTGAAGGTGCTAGAGAAGCAGGATTGAAATTCTAGCCCCTGGGTTTAGATTTTTACTATAGGTAGGATTATATGAATGAAAATAAAGATGAACTAATCACAAAGACCGTTAAAGTTCGACGCGTTGCTAAAGTTATTAAAGGTGGACGCCGTTTTGCGTTTTCAGTTTTAGTAGTTGTTGGCGATGGTAAAGGACGTGTTGGCGTTGGTACAGGTAAGGCACGCGAAGTTCCTCTAGCTGTAAC
>JAISKS010000030.1 GCA_031260825.1 Bifidobacteriaceae bacterium | reverse complement strand
TATATTGACAAGCAAATTAATAATGAATAGAATCCAGCAAGTAAATTATATCCTAGATTTACACCGCCAAAATTATATATTAATGCTGTGATAATATCTTGTAACCATTCATGAGTTGTAGGATGAAAATCTGATGCAAAATAAGTATAAGTATCAAAATAATCTAATTTGCCTTGTTGCAATATTTGATTTCCTTGGCGTAAATGCCAACCAAAGTCAGGATCTATTTTCGATACATTTATCGTATAAATTATCAGAAAATATACAGGATATATAAGTATAATGAGACTATCCTTGTTTAAATGTAGCACCTAAACTATTTGCATACTCTTGTAGTTTTGAATCAATATTATTTATATCTTTTACATATATTATAGGCTTTCCATCTGGACCAAGATCCATACCCGTAACATTATCAAATTGTGATTGTACTTGAGGAATCATATCTTGTACTTGACCAGCAGCATCATCAATTTGATCTGGTGAAACAGGAAGAGTACCGTTTTCAGATAGACCTTTTGCAAAATCCTTAGCTTGATCAATTAAACTATTATAATTAAGATCACCTAAACTGCCGAAATCTCCAAAACCATCTAAAAGACCTGCTAGCGGATCATCACTACCTGTTGAACTATCAGTATAACCATTATCAGAAGCTTTTTTTGCAGCCTCTTCAGCAGCAAGAGCGCGTGCTTTAGCGTCATCTGCCTCTTTTTGAGCAATAGCAATTTCTTCTTGCGCAGCCATAAGCATTTTATGATTTAGATAAATTGTAATGCCAATCGCTGTAATAGACATAACAATAATTGCGCTAATTAGAATGATAACTTTTGAATTTTCTTTGATATATTCTTTCATATAATAATTATACAGCTTTTTATTAAAAAAACAATATTATTAAAATTTCACTTCAGGATAAGTTTTCTTTAAAGCATTAGCTAAACGGGTTATTCCCTGTTCAATTTCCTCTACGCTAGGATAACAAAATGATAGTCGCATAAAATTCTCACCATCACCGTTATCATAAAAACCTGTACCTGGTACATAAGCAACACCAGCTTCAACAGCGGCCTCTAAGAAATCTTTTGAATTAACTCCAGAGCCTTCAGGCATCTCTAACCATAAGAAAAAACCGCCTTTAGGTTTATTGTATTTGCAGTTTGGAAGTAATTCATCAATCGTTTCAATCATCTGATTGCATCGATCTTTATAGCCCTCGCGATATGCTGAAAGCTGAGTTTTCCAATCAAAATGTTTAAGATACGCTTCAATTGTAAGTGAAGATGCATTAGATGGGCATAATAAAACAGACTCATTTGAAAGAACAAGTTTATCACGCACAGAATCTGGTGAAATGATCCAACCAATTCTAAAACCAGGAGCGATAAATTTTGAAAAAGAACCCAAATAAATCACACCTTCTTTCCAGTGTTGACGAAGTGTTGGATATAATTGACCATCGAAAGATAATAAACCATAAGGATTATCTTCAAGAATCATTATTCCGTATTTTTTACAAAGCTCAACAAGAGGTTTTCTGCGATCAACAGCAAGTGTTATACCACTTGGATTTTGAAAATTTGGTACAGAATATAAGAACTTAATGCGCTTGCCTCTAGCTCTAGTGTTGATAATTGTTTTTTCAAGTTTTGCAAGAATAATACCTTCTTCATCAAGCTCAACATTTACAACCTCAACTTGATATGATCGAAATACACCAAGAGCACCTACATAATTAGGGGCTTCAGCTAAAATTACATCGCCAGCATCACAAAATAAACGAGTGATAGAATCTAGACCTTGCTGTGAACCAGCAGTTATAACTGTTTCTTGAGCAGTTGCATCTAAACCTTCAAGTTCAACGATTTTGGTAATAGTTTCACGAAGTTCTTCATCGCCTTGCGCTACGCCATATTGCCAAAGTTTTGGACCATGTTCGCGAACAAGTGTTTCCATAATTTTTGAAATTTCATCAAACGGAAGTTTTCCTAGATAAGGCATTCCGCCAGCTAATGAGATGATTTCTGGACGATTCGCTACAGCAAAAAGAGCACGTATTTCGGATGCGCGCATTGAATCAACACGGCGAGCAAAACCTTCAGCAATGTCAAAATCACCTTTTGAATTTATATATCCATTTCTATTAAAATCAACCACAATGAAGCCTTATTAATCTTGTTTGAAATCGCTTTCAGGAGGTAATTCGAAATTTAAAGTTGGATCGATATTGTAGATTGTATTCGATTCATAGATATCATAATCTTCAGCTTGATATGAATTATATCCGCCTGTATAATCATCATGATCATCAGTATTTGTAAGAGAATCTAGGCTCAGTTCGTCCGCAAGATTTTCAATATCATCTAAATCAGAAGAGTACTTTAAGTCTCTTGCTATTTTCATATCTTTAGCTTTGTTTTTTCCGCGTCCCATAAAACTCCTAAAACTTAATTAATATTATACCAGTTAGTTTTATAGTTATTAATATTTAAGATAAAAAAAATACCCTCGATATAAATGAATATATCGAGGGTACAATTTAGCCATTAAAATGACTTATGCTTTGGCACAATAAGCAAACAAGGCGCACAATAACGCCCATATTTTTTTATCGTAGATGAAAAAATATGTAGGCATTGAAGCGACGGTGTACTTGGGTACAGCGAGCGCACAATAACGCCCATATTTTTTTATCGAGTTGCTGGGAATGCGTTACGACCTGCGTATTTTGCAGAATCCCCTAATGCTTCTTCGATGCGTAGTAGTTGATTATATTTGTTAATACGCTCACCACGTGCAGGAGCACCAGTCTTAAGTTGACCTGCGTTTACAGCAACAACTAAGTCTGAAATTGAAGTATCTTCTGTTTCTCCAGAACGGTGTGAAACCATAGCACAGAAACCAGCTTTGTGAGCCATTTCGATTGCGTCGAATGTTTCTGAAAGTGTACCGATTTGGTTTAACTTAACAAGAAGAGCATTTGCTGATTTCTCTTTGATTCCGCGAGATAAACGCTCAGGATTTGTAACGAATAAATCGTCACCAACAAGTTGAACGCGATCGCCGATTTTATCAGTTAATTTAGCCCAATCTGCCCAAGAATCTTCGAACAATGGATCTTCGATAGAAATAAGCATTGGATATTTTGTTACTAATTCTTCGTAGTAATTGATCATCCAATCAGCATCGCGAAGTTCACCTTCGAATAAATATTTGCTTGAATCTTCTTTGAAGAACTCTGAAGAAGCAACGTCAAGTGCAAGACCGATTTGACCTTCTAGTTTATCTCCAACTTTTTTAAGTGGTGAATAACCTGTTTTTTCAATAGCTTCTAGAATTAAGTCAATAGCTTCGTGGTTTGAGTTCATTTTAGGTGCGAAACCGCCCTCATCGCCAACGCCTGTAGCAAGACCTTTTTCTTTAAGAACTGATTTTAGATTTTGATAAATTTCTGCGCCTGCGCGAAGAGCTTCTTTATATGTATCGAAACCAACAGGTGAAATCATAAATTCTTGAATATCAAAAGACCAGTTAGCATGTGATCCACCGTTCATAATGTTCATATTTGGTACAGGTAATGTGAATCCTGCAGGTCCACCTAAATAACGGAAATAATCAAGTTCTGAATATTTAGCAGCAGCTTGTGATACAGCTAGTGATACGCCAAGAATAGCGTTTGCACCGAAGTTTCCTTTGTTTTTTGTACCATCAAGTTCGCGCATTTTTGAATCAATTCCGCGTTGATCGAAAGCATCCATTCCAATGATTTCTGGTGCAATGTCATTTTGTACATGTTCAACAGCTTTTTGAACACCTTTTCCAAGATAGCGTGCTTTATCGCCATCGCGTAGTTCTACAGCCTCAAATGCTCCTGTTGAAGCACCTGAAGGAACTCCTGCGCGTGCAGATGTACCATCTTCTAAATAAACTTCAACTTCAACTGTTGGGTTGCCGCGTGAGTCTAAAATTTCTCTTGCATTAATATCGATTATCATTGGCATAATTACTCCTTAAATACCTTTTAAACTATTATAACATAAATTTTTTTGTATGCAGTATAACTAAGATAAAAATACTATTTAGAAAATACACCAGACACTTTTCCTGAAGGTGTCGAAAAGACAGCAAATGTAGAGATATTTTCTCCGTTAAGTCTATAATATAGTGTGATAGTAAGGGTCTCTCGGCTACCTCTTAACGCATATGACGCAAATGGTGTACCGCCGTCAACTACGCCGCCGCCTGCTCCTAAATTATATATCTTATAACCACTATTTCCACCAACACTACCGCCACCGATATAAATACTTTGTTTACTCGAATTATACCAATTTCCAGTAACAAATCCACCAAAATCAGTAGAGCCTTCTGCAACGGTAGCTGAAGCAATTAACCCATCAATTTTTGCAGCCATGCGTTCTTCCTTTTGTTTATTTAGAATTGCGCGGCCAGCCGTATCAATTTCAGTTTTAATTATGCCCATATATTTATCGACCAAATCAGTCATTGCCTTAAAATCATCTTTGATTTGATCAAATCCATCTAGCAAATCGCGACCTGTATAAGTTTGGTCAAAATAAGCATCAGCATTAGAAATTACCTCATTAAGAGAGTCTCTTGCTTCCGCAGCTTTTCCAGCTAAATCTGTAATATCCTGATCATGAGCAGCTAAATAGGACTCTGCAGATTTTATTTTTTCGCTAAATTTATCTAATTCAGTCTCATAATCTTTTACTATTAAATTGGCTTTTACATCATCAAAACAGCCTATTAATCCTTCGCGTTTTTGATTTACTTGCTCTAAAAACTCATTTAACATTATGATCTGATTTTTTAATTGTTTATCATATGAAGATGCATTTTCGAAATTATCTTGGTTAAGTGGTACAGATAATGCCTCCGGTGGAGCCTTTATAAACTCTTGCATTTCATCTATTTGATCAATTGCATAATCGTATTCTTTGTAATTTTTTAATTCAACATTTTCAGAAACATATTGCTCAAATTCAGTGATTTT
>JAISKS010000006.1 GCA_031260825.1 Bifidobacteriaceae bacterium | reverse complement strand
AATTGAGATGCGAATAACTTCAAGAGACTTGAATACTTTTGCAATTTTGTGAAAATTCTTCTGATCAAAAAGATGATAAGCAAGAATTTTTAATTCACTTTGGTTTGCTAAATTTGGAAGATAATTAATAAAATCATCAACTAAATAAGGGCTTGCAGTGCTTAGATTGACAATTAGAAGAGGAGAATCTCCAAATAAATCTGGAGATAATTTTGATATTAATTCAGATTTTTCATAATTGGCTGATTCAATATCTACAGTTTTTGCATCAGTATTGGCAGTTTTATATTCGAATAGAACTTCTGCGATTTTTTTATGAACTAATAAATCAGATTTGCCTTCGATAAGCACTATTTGTTTGTTTATATAATTATTCATAATTTAATATTTGCATTTTTTTAACTGGCGGAATTTTTCTTGATCATATCTTTCATTTGCTTTTTCATTTGAGCATCGATATCTTTTAAAGTAATTAATTCTTGATTATCCTCATCATCAGATTCTGACATTTTGTTTAATTTATTTATAGGCAAAATTATAAAGAAATAAACTGATATGGACACAATAAATACATTAGTAATAGCCCCGAGAACTTCACCGAATCTAATTGTTGATCCGTTTATTGTTAAATTAAGTGTATCGGAAATTGTACTACGTCCAAAAATTGCTGCAATAATTGGATTAACCAAAGCATTCACAACAGTATTTACAAAATTAGTGAATGCAGAACCTAAAACCACACCGGCTGCTAATTGAATTGGGTTTCCTTTTAATATGAAATCTTTAAATTCAGAAAGCACTGATTGAACTTTTTTTAATTCTTTTTGTTCTTCCTCGAGTACTATAGATGCTAAGTTTGACGCATCTTTCACTATTATTGAATCGGATTTAGTTTTAGACTTAGATTTAGTTTTATTACTAGAATTTTCGCTTGTTTTTTCGCTTATTTTTTTATTAGCTACAGAATTTTTTTCGCGCATCATTTCAGCGGATTTATTATTCTTTTTTGGGTCGCAACAATCTTTCATATTAATTTATAATCCACGCTGATTAGGTTTTACAGCAATTTTCAAATTAGTTTCGCCCATAAGAAATTTATCTACATTTGCCGCAGCACTTCTACCCTCTGCGATTGCCCAAACAATTAATGACTGACCATGAGAACAATCTCCACAAGCAAATACATTTTTATGCGAAGTTTTATATGTATCATCCACATCAATATTTCCACGCTCATTTAAATCTAAATTAAGTTGCTGTACTAACTTATCAGTTTTTGGTCCTTTGAATCCAAGAGATAAAAAGGCGATATCTACGGGTATTGTTTTAAATGAATTCTCTGCAATTTGGAATGATCCATCGGTCCAAATTACTTCATTTAAATCTACAGATTCTAAATCACCATTAGAATTTTTATTAAATTTAGAAACAGTTGTTGTATAAAGATATTCGGATTTATTTGTAGCAAAACCCTCTTCCATTGATGAAGATTCACAGTAAGCTCGATTATATTCTGGCCAAGGATTAGCATAATCATCGCGCTCATCTTTTGGTTTATGCAGGATTTGTAATGTTGTAATATGGTTTGCTTTTTGACGAAGTGCTGTACCTAAACAATCAGAACCTGTATCACCACCACCAATTATTAATACATTTTTTCCTTGAACTTTGTCTTTAAAATTATCATTGATTTCGTCAGCAGCGCCATTTAAATATTCGAGCGCAGGATAAATATTATTGGATTCTCTGCCAGCAATATTTAATTCATTATGAATTTGAGTACCGATTGAAATAATTACAGCATCATAGCGTTTTGCGATTTCATCAAAAGTAATATCTTCGCCAACATTCACACCGGTTTGAAATTTCACACCATTAGATTTCATAAGATCAATTCGGCGATCAATTATTTGTTTTTCAAGTTTGAAATTCGGGATTCCATATCTTAAAAGTCCGCCTGGTTTTGACTGTTTTTCATAAACTGTTACACTATGTCCAGCAAAAGTTAATTGCTCAGCAGCAGCGAGTCCAGCAGGTCCAGAGCCTATCACGGCAACTGATTTACCAGTCATATATGGCGATTCAAATGATTTAGTTAATCCATCTGAGAATGCTTGTTCTACAATAGAAAGCTCAATATTTTTTATTGTTACAGGATTAAAGCCTATACCGAGATTGCATCCGCTTTCGCAAAGTGCTGGGCAAAGTCTTCCAGTAAATTCAGGAAAATTATTAGTTTTCATAAGAGTTTTATATGCAGACACAGCGTCGCCTTTATAAACATAATCATTAAACTCAGGAATTATATTTCCTAGAGGACATGAAAAAGTACAAAAAGGTACACCACAATCCATACATCTTGAAGCTTGAGTTTTTACTAAATCATCAATTTTGGCTGGAGAATGAACATCGCAAAAATCATTAATTCGTTCAAGTGGATTTCTATCTTGTGAAATTTCTCTATTTGGTATTTCTAAAAAGCCTGTAGGTTTTCCCATTATTTCACCTCGCTATTTGAATTATTTTTCGCTTGTTTAACTTGCTCGTCAACATTTTGTAAAAATTCATCCCAATTATTCATATCATTATCAGAAAAATTATTTTTAATAATTTCAAATCTTCTCGGAATTATATAAGAAATACGGCTAAGAATATTTGAGTCATTAATTAGATTTTTTGCAGTTTGAGAATCAGTGTGAATTATGAAATCATTAATAATTTCATTGAATTTTGATTGGATTTCTAATGAAGAATCATTTAATTTTATGATATTTAAATTATTATTTTGAACTTCTAAATCATTTAATTTATGTTCATCTAAATCCAATATGAAAGCCTCGCCGCCACTCATCGCTGCAGCAATATTTCTTCCTGTAGGTCCAAGGATTACTGCTGTACCGCCTGTCATATATTCTAGCGCATGGTCTCCTGTACCAAGAGATACAATTGTTGCACCAGAATTTCTGATTGCAAAGCGCTCCCCCACTTTTCCGTTTATATAGCATTTTCCGGTTGTTGCACCAAATCCGACGACATTTCCGCTGATAATGAAATTTTCAAATTCAGGTTTTGTAGGTGTTACAGAAACTACGCCACCAGAAAGACCTTTTGCGACATAATCATTAGCATCGCCTTTCACAGTAATATCAGCTCCTTGTGGCAAAAATGCGCCTAAGCTTTGGCCAGCTGTACCGGAAAAATTGAGTTTTATAAAATCTTCATTTACTAAGAAATTTGGATTTTCAAGTTTGAATTTTGTTAATGTTGAACCGATAAAAGTACCTGCGCTATGATTAACATTAGTAATTTTTGATTCGATAATCACTGGTTGGTTTTCGCGCAATGCCTGGTCAACTTGAGGTTTTAGGGCTGCATCCAGAGTTGTATCAATTTTATGATCACGAGGAATTTTGAATCGCAATTGGTCAGTAGATTGATTTGCGGATTGATTTGCTGATTGGTCGGCGGATTTGTCATCTAGTCGATTTGCTGAATTTAAATATACTTCATCAGGTCTTGCTAGAACTTTAGTAAGGTCTAATTTTTTAGATATATCAGGTAAATTTTCTGTTTTATGATAAAGATAATCTGTGCGTCCAACAAATTCATCAAGAGTTTTAATTCCATTAGCAGCCAAAATTTCACGAATATCTTCAGCGATAAAATAGAAAAAGTTCTTTAAAGCTTCGACTTTTCCAGTGAATTTTGCACGTAAGATTGGGTTACCAGTAGCCACGCCAACTGGGCAAGTATTCAGATGACATTTTCTCATCATAACACATCCACTAACCACTAATGCAGTTGTAGCAAATCCAAATTCTTCAGCGCCAAGTGCAGCTGCGATAAGTACATCACGACCTGTTTTTAGTTGACCATCACATTGAACAACAATTCGATCTCTTAGATTATTTAATTTAAGCGTTTGTTGAGTTTCTGAAAGTCCGAGCTCCCAAGGTGTACCTGCATGTTTGATGGCATTTAGCGGAGCAGCACCTGTACCACCATCATTTCCGGAAATCAAAACCACATCGGCGAAGCATTTTGAAACACCTGTTGCGACAACTCCAACGCCAGATTCACTCACAAGTTTTACATGAATTCTAGCAGCCGGATTGGCCATTTTTAAATCGTGAATTAATTGTTTTAAATCTTCGATGGAATAAATATCATGATGAGGTGGCGGTGATACAAGGTCAACACCAGGTGTAGCATTTCTTACTTCAGCAATCCAAGGATACACTTTTGATCCAGGAAGATGTCCACCTTCGCCTGGTTTTGCGCCTTGTGCGAGCTTAATTTGGATATCTGTAGCAGATAATAAATATGCAGAATTTACACCAAAACGTCCAGAAGCGACTTGTTTAATTTTCGAATTAAGAGCAGGATTTGCGGAGCGTTCAGGCATTTCTCCACCTTCACCACTGTTTGATTTTCCGCCAATTTCGTTTAGAGCTGTAGCGATTAATTCATGTACCTCTTTCGAAATTGAACCAAAACTCATCGCGCCTGTTGAGAAACGTTTAATGATATTTTCAGCAGATTCTACCTCATTAATATCAATTGGAGATAGATTTGTTTTAAAATCTAAAGCACCGCGAATAGTCATTAATTGCTCAGATTGATCATTAATTTGCTCAGTATATTTTTTGAATAATTCTTTATTCTTTTCTTTTGTAGAAAGCTGCAGATAGTGAATTGCGAGAGGTGAAAACAGATGAGCTTCTCCATCGCGTCGCCATTTATATTCGCCACCAGTTTTAATATTTGAGTATGGAAGTGAGTAGAAATTGCTAGGAAATGCGTACTCATGAAGTTTAGAAATGTTTTCAGCAATATCGTTAATTCCGATTCCGCCAAGCGTTGATACGGTACCTTTAAAATACTTTTCAATGAACTCATCGTTTAATCCGATTGCTTCAAAAAGCTCACTACCTCTATAACTCATAATTGTAGAGATGCCCATTTTTGCCATTATTTTTTGAACACCGTTTGAAAAAGTTTTTATGATATTTGCAGTTGCTTCATGTCTGGAAATATTAATTGCTTCGTTTTGAATTAAGTTTTCTGCAATTTCAAACGCCATATATGGATTCACAGCAGCTGCGCCAAAACCAATTAGCATAGCGACATGATGAAGCTCTTTTACGTCTCCAGCCTCGACAATCATTGAGATATTTGTTCGTTTTTTATTAGCGATTAAATGATGCTGAAGTGCAGAAGTGATTAATAAAGAAGGAATTGGAGCGTATTTTGCATTCGAATCGCGATCTGTAATTATGAAAAGATTCGAACCATTTTGAATTTCTTCGTCAACCTGATTGCAAATATTTTCTATAGATTTTGATAAA
Source organism: Bifidobacteriaceae bacterium (assembly GCA_031260825.1). Lineage (GTDB taxonomy): Bacteria > Actinomycetota > Actinomycetes > Actinomycetales > Bifidobacteriaceae > JAISKS01. Next base: position 3,917 of record JAISKS010000006.1, on the reverse strand, counting down.
GCATCCGCTCCCCCATCTACAATATATCTAGCATTAATAATAGTAGGTTTAAAATATTTTCCTAAATTTGGATCAGAATCAATATGCATTAAACCAGCCAATTCATCGTTATTAATTACTGGAAAAGGTAATTTGATTTTTTTAGCATGCGATTCTTCGTCAGCTAATAAATTCCCTTCTGAACCAATTGCACTTGCAATAGATGTTACGATTTTTTCACGAGTCCAGTCAAGCGGTGGATTTGTAACTTGAGCAAAATTTTGATAAAAATAATCAAATAGGTTTCTTGGATTTTTAGAAAATACGGCAAGCGGTGTGTCTGTACCCATTGAACCAAGCGGCTCAGAACCATTTATTGCGATTGGTTTTAGAATATCTTTTATATCTTCTTCTGTCCAACCAAAAAGTTTTTCGCGTCTCTGAACTGATTCATTTGAATAAATTATATGATCGCGTTTTGGTAAATCTGTAAGTTCATGACTATTATTTGAAATCCAATTTTCATATGGATATAGATTTGCAAGTTCATTTTTTACATCAGTATCTTCTAAAATTTTACCGGCAATAGTATCAACTATGAAAATCTTTCCAGGTTCAATTCGACCTTTTCGAACTATATCATCATCGCTAATATCAATCACACCAGCTTCAGAAGCCATAATAATCTTATCTTCAGTTTGCCAATATCTACCCGGGCGAAGTCCATTTCGGTCTTGTATTCCACCAATAATATCTCCATCTGTGAAAGCAAGAGCTGCAGGTCCATCCCAAGGTTCTACTAAAGTATTATTATAATCATAAAAAGATTTTATATTTTTCGGTACATCATTATCATTATCGTAAGCAGGTGGTACAAGCATTAATACGCCATGCACCAGAGATCTTCCAGAAAGATGAATAAGTTCTAATGCTTCATCAAGTGAACCCGAATCAGAATTTCCAGGTGTTAAAAATGGAGCAAGATCATTAAGATTAGCTATTTTATCTGATACAAAATTTGATTCTCTCGCATTAAACCAATTGCGATTTGCTCTAATTGTATTAATTTCACCATTATGAGCAATGAACCTAAAAGGCTGCGCTAATGGCCAAGAAGGAAAAGTATTTGTAGAAAATCTAGAATGAACAAGTGCGATTTTAGATTTTAATTCGGGATGATTTAAGTCAGTATAAAACTCTGAAAGCTGCGAGGTTGTAAGCATTCCTTTATAAATAATTTTTTTTGAAGATAATGAACAAAAATAAATTCCAAGTTTATTCTCAGCAATTTTACGAAGGCGATATAAGGCAATTTCAAAATTAGTATCAACGGTTGGCATTACTAAAATTTGATAAATAAAAGGAAGATTCTCTCTAGCGCTCTTTCCAAGTATTTCTGGATTAGTATCGACTTTTCTAATTTTGAGAATTTCAAGATTTTCAGATTTAGCAAAGTCTTTTAATTCATCTGCGTATTTTTGTAAATCAGTTAGGCTTGTATTATTTGGGAAAAATATATTTCCTACAGCGAATTTTCCATCTTCTAAATTTGTACCAAATGCAATTTCAAAAAAAGATTTTTCTAAAGAAAAAGTGATTCCTGCGCCATCGCCAGTATTTTCCTCAGCTCCAGTTGCGCCTCTATGTTCAAGATTTGTAAGGGCATTTAAAGCATCATCAACAAGCGATCTTGAAGGAGTGTTTTTCAAATTTGCGACGAATGCGAATCCGCATGAATCTTTATCATAAGCATTCGAATAGTTTTCAGTGTATACAGGGGCTATATAAGTTGCTTTTTGCTTAATTTTTTCTGATGAAAATGTACCAGAAAATGGAGATAAATCGAGTTTCGAAATGTGTTCATTTGTGAGATGTTTCATACATATAATTATAGCATATAATTTTATTTGTATAAGTACAAGCCACCTTATTCTTTCGTGACCTGATGGACACCATCTGTTTTTTTAATCTTCTCAATAACTGTATTTAGTTGATTAGTACTTTCAACTTCAAATGAAAATGAAGCAACAGCAGAACCATCAGCAATTGTATCAAAAGAACCCGAGATAATATCAAGCGATTGATCGGATAAAACATGGGAAACATCAGAAAGCAATTTAGTTCTATTTAATCCAACGACTTGTATTTTAACAATAAATGGATCCTCATATTCGCCTTTCCACTTAATATCAACCTGACGTTCAGGCTCATTTTCTAGCATTTGTGTAACATTTATACAATCAGCTTGATGAACACGAATCTCTGCTCCAAGATTCTTTTTAGCGCTACCACGAGATACAATTCCAATGATTTTGTCACCAGGAAGTGGATTGCAACATTTTGCAATACTTATCGGTATTGAAGAAATATCACCATTAGAAGCATATGAAAATACTTTTGAAAGATCGGCTGGAAGTGAGGAAACTGGTATATTTTTTTGTTTAGCTTTATGAATATTTTTAACTTTACTAATCGAACCAGCAGCGTTTTCTTCAATATCACTTACATCAATATAAGTGAGAATTTTTTTGATTACGGCATCAGGAGTAGTTTCTTTTTTACCAACAGAATAAAATAATGAATCTAAATTCGCAAAATTAAAATCAGCAGCTACAGCATTAAGGACCTGTTTTGTAAGATGTTTATTGATAGAAAGATTCATTTTCTTCGCAGTTTCTGTGATTAAATATCTTCCCTGCTCAACATCCCATTCACGCTCAGATTTAGAAAAATAAGCACGAATTTTGTTTTTTGATTTTGGACTTTTTACAAAATCAAGCCATTTTTTCGATGGCCCTACCATTTTAGAATTTGAAGTTAAAATTTCAACAACTTCACCAGATTGAAGAGGATATGATAGTGGTACTATTTTTCCATTAACTTTTGCGCCAACTGTTTTTTCACCGATTTCAGTGTGAATATGAAATGCAAAATCGACAGGAGTTGAGTCAACTGGAAGAGGTATAACTTTTCTATTTGGAGTAAATACATAAATTCTTTCTTTGCTTAATTCAAATCTAAGTTGATCGAAAAACTCAACCGAATCAGGAATATCATTTTGCAAATCAACTAATAACGAAAGCCAGTTTTGATTAGATTCAATACTTGTATAATCATCGCCATTCATATCTGATTTATGCTTTTGTCCAAGTTTAGATTTATATTTCCAATGAGCAGCAACACCGCTTTCAGCGATTGCATCCATCTCTTCAGTTCTAATTTGAAATTCAACAAATTTTCCATCATAAGCAATCACTGTTGTATGAAGAGAGCGGTACATATTTATTTTTGGCGTAGCTATATAATCTTTGAAACGCCCTGGAATAGGACTATAATTCTGGTGAATTGTACCTAATACTTCATAGCATTCTTGTACAGATTTTACGATAATTCGAATTCCAAATAAATCATAGATCTCATTAAAATTATGATTTTTCAAAATAATTTTTTGATAAATAGAATAAATATGTTTTGGGCGTCCGTAAATAGTTGCTTTAATATTAATTTTCTTTAATTCTGTTTCAATATCGTTTAAAATATTGTCAACATATTCAAGGCGCTTTGTCTCTCCCAGCTGAAGAAAACTCTCAATTTCTTTATATTTTTCAGGTTCCATATATCTGAAAGAAAGATCCTGAAGTTCTAAATTAATTTTACCTAAACCAAGTCTATGTGCAAGAGGTGCGTAAATTTCAATAGTTTCTCTGGCCTTTTTTGCAGATTTTTCTGGAGGCATAAATTCCCAAGTTCTTGCATTATGTAGCCTATCAGCTAGCTTAATCACAAGCACGCGAATATCTTTTGCCATAGATACAACCATTTTTCTGATTGTTTCAATGGAAGCTTCGTCGCCGTATTTAATTGCGGAAAGTTTTGTCACACCGTCTACTAAAAGTAAAATTTCGTCTCCGAAAAGTTTTCTAATATCTTCGTCAGTT
>JAISKS010000001.1 GCA_031260825.1 Bifidobacteriaceae bacterium | reverse complement strand
GTACAGAAAACCAAGATTCTGTATTAGCATCGCCTTTTCTGTTAACCGTTGCGGATGGTATGGGCGGACATGTCGGCGGAAATATCGCATCATCAATAGTTATTGGTGTATCTTCTGTTCTTCAAAAACATATTTCAGATCAAGATTTAGCTATCGAATTATTAAAAGATGGCGTGCTTTGTTCACAAAAATTAATCGCTGAATGCATTCAGAAAAATGATTCTTTAACAGGAATGGGCACAACTCTGACTTCTGTAATGCTCGCTGATGATAAATTAGTTGTAGCACAAATCGGAGATTCAAGAGCGTATATTCTTAGAAATGGCGATTTAACACAGATCACAACTGATCATACTTTCGTACAATATTTAGTTGATTCTGGACGTATCACTGAAGAAGAAGCTATTATACATCCACAAAAAAATATCGTAATTAAAGTAATCGGTGATTTCGATGTACCATTTACTCCAGATGTTTTCGTGCTGGATATTCAGCCTGGAGACCGTTTATTGCTTTGTAGTGATGGCCTTACAGGTGTTGTATCAAATGCAACACTCGCAAATATCATCGACACTTCTGACACACTTGAAAGTGTTTCAAAATCACTTCTTGACCTTGCATTAAAGGCAGGTTCTACTGATAATATCTCAATTATTGTAGCTGAAATCGTTAGTGATTCAACATCAGTTTCTTCGCTTGAATCCGTAACACCTACTATCGATGGTGGACCTGGAATGGACTGGATTAAATCTGATACATCTCAACTTTCAATTGAAGGTAAATCAGCACATAATGCGCGTAAAGTTTTCTATGAATTAATTAAAGAACAAATCAAAAAAACTGTAGGGGAGTCCATAAAACAAAAAGCTAAGGACACTTTTACTTTGAAAAAAATTATTTTGTTATCTATATTTTTATTTATAGCATTAACAATTGTATTAGTTTTTGAGCAGTTTTTATATATTCCTTGGCCTTGGCTAAATGATTTGATTTCGCCGTATTTTACTAAGCACTTGCCGAGGTAACCTCGAAGCACTTGCCGAGATAGGCATTTGCCTAAATAATTTTTTTATAAAATATATTATTACAATTCGATTTCTGCAAACGCAATAATCGCGTCAGCCGAAGCTTCAATTTGCTCAATAGCAATTTCAAAATCCGCAATTGTTCCATACCAAGGATCGATTAAATCAATGCTCGCGCTAGGCTCACTAATAGGTTTAGATTCAAATCCGCGGTACATAAATATCTGAGAATTCTCACGTTTTGCAGCAGGCAGTATACTAATTAATCGTGAATAATGTGAATAAGTCATTGGCAAAAATAAATCCGTATCTTCAATTTCTTGCGATGTGATTTTATGCGCAAAATGGTCTGTAGGAATATTATAACCATGCTCAGCGAGTACTTTTTTGGCGCGTCTATCTATATCATGCCCATGCTCTTCGCTCGACACTCCGCTACTTTTTACTTGTATAACATCAGATAATCCGCGCTTTGAAATTGTATCGCGAAGAATTACTTCAGCCATCGCACTTCTGCAAATATTACCTGTACAAACAGCATTTATAGTATACATATTAACTCCTTATTTGTTTTTTGGAAATGATACAGCGCAATGAAAATCATCAACCATAGATTTATCTTGTGCCTCTTCAGGTACATAATTTAATTTATATTCATTATTTCCGATATGCATAATTCCGCCAATATCTGGAGGATTATTATATAGTGAAATCGCATCATCAAATTTTATTTCAGGAGCAATTTCATCTTTCCAAAAAACAACATTTAGACTAGTACCATCTGGTACAACTCCATAACCAGGGTTTACACAAGTGTTCGAATATTTGAAGATTTTTGTATTGCTAATATCCAGCGAATATCCCGCGATCTTTTTAGGAATGTACCTCATTAATGAGTCAACCGAATTGACGGCAGTATTGCCTCTTACCCCCATTATTGTACCAACAACTAAAACGCGATTTGTACCAACATCTGTATAAAAACTAAATGTAAGACATGATCCAGCTTCATCAGTTGTGCCAGTTTTTATGCCAGTAAGACCGTAATCTAATCCTAAATTTCGGTTTTTATAAGTTTCATGAACTCCGCCATAAACCCAATTTAATTGTTTCATACTAACGATATTTTTTAAAGGCTCAACCTGCAAAAATTTATATCCAATTATTGTCATTTCATTTGCACTCGCTACTGTTCCCTCGTTTAATCCGCTAGCATCCGTACCAAGTGTTACAGTAACAAAATCGTTTCGCTTCAGCCATGCCGCGCTGTAAATTCTATAAGATTCGATATCTCCAAAAACTTCGCGAGCCATAATATCTGCCATATTATTTGCGCTAAGAATCATAATTGATTTCATCGCATCATAATATGAAATTTCGTCGCCAGTTTTAACAGGTGCAAGTGTCTGACCTGAATATTCTTTTGCTGCAAAATATGCCTCGTCAGAATCAGTGATATTAATAAATTTAGAACTTAAATCAGTTTCGTCGATCTTCATACTTCCATTAGATTCCAGAGTTCCGCCAGATAATTTATCTGCAATCATTAATTCTAAAAACATTTTTATCATAGATGCAGTCGGATGCGGAGTGTCGCCGTCTTTAATATTTCTCGGAGTTATATTGGTGACTTTCGAGTCCCCAATTAATGCAACAGATAACGATGTGTACGATTTCGCATTGAGATTATAATCTAAAAAGTCAAATTTTGGCTCAGGTACATATTGAGAATTTATACTGTCAACTAATAGCGCTTCGGCGTCAGTA
>JAISKS010000062.1 GCA_031260825.1 Bifidobacteriaceae bacterium | reverse complement strand
ATCTTTGAAATTCTATCATTTGTCTATTAGGAGTAGCACAAGTAGAAGCGGTTATGCCCCAGTAGGCATAAAAATGTCCATCTTCATCTATTGTAATATTATCAATTAAATCACTTGGCGAACTAAATGGCTTTGATACACGTTGTACCATTTCTCCTGTGGTTCTTTCTTCTAAATATGTAGTTAGAGTATAACCCGCATCCCCATTTACGCCATTCACTCGCTTCCATACTATAGATACACAGTACCAATGTTGATTTGTTACTTCTCCACTCCAATCGTTCTGTATCGGAACGTATGTTCCTGATTGAGCATAAGAAGAAGCGTTTTTTAGATAACTTATGTGCTGTGCCTGTTGATTAGGTTGAGCATTTACCCAGCCATAATTATTGGGGGGTAATTCCCAATTCAAATCATAATCTGTGTCAAATTCTACGGCATAAGACGGTGATATTAATGACTGAGGAATTATTTCATAGCCATTAACTTCGTCAAAAAGACCATCATTAAAATATCCATATCCAAGATAACGTTGCCCAGAACCAATAATATTTTCCATATTATCAAACGGCATAGCATGCATTACAAACGCAATACCGTCTGCATCGCCGGGCATAGAATTCCATATCGTATAAGCACGACCACTATCAAAATATAATTTGAAATCAAACTCAAAGTCCTGCGATAAATCTATTGGTATTGAATACCACATCGCTACTGCTTGCTTTTCAAATGTGTCTGTTAATTGATACCGATTACCTCCACCAACATTAAAAAAACTGCCACCTATACCAGGTCCAACTCCCACTACCTTTTTGGTGTTGTTGGCTACATCAAAACTGGATAGCGGAAAATTGGTTTCTAGCTGTACGGCAAATAATGCACTGCTTGTAAAAAACAATGCAAAAAATAACAATCCTAAAATGAGCAGATTGTTTCTCAAAATCTCTTGCTTTTGAGTTGAATTTTTGTTTTTTTTGAAAATATTTTTCATATAACAAATCCTTTAATCAATTTATAATTTAAATTATTTTTTCTATTTAGTTAAATACAAATGCGTTACCGGATATTTACAACATAAACTAAAATATCTATTTTATATTTTAGTTTGCTTAATTCATAAATAAATTGCAAATATAATTTGAAACTCGCCTTATTGCATATTCAAAACTACAAAAATAAATTCACAAAAAAAAATAATTTATATAATAAATGCAAAAAAAATGTTATTTTTGTAAAATATACTAATGTCGAGATTATGACTAATACAGAATTAAATATCCCAAAAGAACTATTACGCCGTGCTAAACAACTCGGTTTTTCTGATTTCCAAATTGCACGTGCTATTTGGAAAGATAGTATGAAAGACGAACATTTAGATGTCATTCGCAACTATCGCAAATCACTTGGTATCACGCCTGTTGTAAAGCAAATTGATACGCTTGCAGCCGAATATCCCGCTCAGACGAATTATTTATATCTTACATATTGTGGAACGGAAAATGATGTTCAATATCAAAATGATAAGCGTTCTATAATTGTGCTGGGTTCTGGTGCATATCGTATCGGCTCTTCGGTAGAATTTGATTGGTGCTGTGTGCAGTCAGTAAAAACAATATGTCAGCAGGGGTACCGCTCTGTAATGATTAATTATAATCCAGAAACAGTATCAACGGATTATGATATATGCGATAGGTTGTATTTTGATGAATTAGCATTTGAAAGGGTGATGGATATTATTGAATTTGAAAATCCACACGGAATAGTGGTTTCAACTGGCGGACAAATACCTAATAATTTAGCAGTGCGATTGGACGAACACAATGTTCCAATACTTGGTACAAGCGCAAAAAACATTGATAACGCAGAAGATAGACATAAATTTTCAGCAATGTTAGATAAAATAGGGGTAGACCAACCGCGTTGGAAGGAATTGACCTCTTTTGAAGATATTGTGCATTTTATTGCCGAAGTTGAATTCCCTGTTTTAATCCGCCCAAGTTATGTATTGAGTGGGGCTGCGATGAATGTTTGTTCTAATTATGAAGATTTAGAGCGGTTTTTGAATGCAGCAGCAAGTATTAGTAAGCAACATCCTGTGGTTGTCTCTAAATTTTTAACAAATGCGAAAGAAATAGAATTTGATGCTGTTGCTAAAAATGGTGAAATTATTGAGTATGCAATTTCAGAACATGTGGAATTTGCGGGTGTGCATTCTGGTGATGCTACATTATTATTTCCATCGCAAAAAATTTATATGGAAACAGCACGTCGTATTAAAAAAATAAGTCGTTCTATTGCAAAAGAGTTAGATATTTCGGGTCCATTCAATATTCAGTTTCTCGCTGTAAATAATGATATTAAAGTAATTGAATGCAATTTGCGGGCATCGCGAAGTTTCCCATTTGTTTCTAAAATTTTGAAGAGAAATTTTATAGATACTGCAACAAAAATTATGCTTGGCATTCCTGTTGATTTTCCAAATAAAACGGATTTTGATATTGATTATATTGGAGTTAAGGTATCGCAGTTTTCTTTTGGTCGTTTGTATAATGCTGACCCTGTTCTTGGCGTTGATATGTCTTCAACAGGAGAAGTTGGCTGTCTTGGTTCGGATATTCACGAAGCATTGCTAGCATCTATGCTTTCAGTTGGTTATACAGTGCCAAAGCAAAACATTATGCTTTCTACTGGCGAACCTAAAGCAAAAGTTGAACTACTTGATATATGTAAAAAATTAGTGCCAAAGGGGTATAAACTCTTTGCTACACGTGGGACACAATTATTTCTTAAAGAAAATGGTATTCCAGCGACAATGGTTCGTTGGGGTGATGAAAAAAGCAGCCCGAATGTGATAGATATGTTGAATAATCACGAGTTTGATTTAGTAATTAATATTCCGAAGGACACGTCTTTGGACGAATTGAATAGTGATTATCAAATTCGCAGAACTGCAATAGACCGCAACATTCCTTTGATTACGAATGCTCGTCTTGCAGTTGCATTTTTAGAGGCGATATGCGAAAGAACTTTAGACGACATTGCGATTCGCAGTTGGCAGGAGTATTAATAGCTCAAAACAAAAGAAAAATAATCATTCGCACTTACTTTTTTCCCATTTTTGAAACTGAGTAACCTACGGATAGGTTCGTAGATTGCACTTTGGGTGATAATTTTCCTCTATTCCCGTTATATTTTTCCACTTTGGTAGGGGCGTTGCATGCAACGCCCATACATTTTTCACCATTTAATTATTGTCTGAACTGCTGATTTACCTGATTACACTGTTTTTTTTGTATTAGGCGCATCAGGTAAATCATAATAATCAGTTTTAATCTGCGGTTCAGACAATTTTTCACCATTTTAATGAAATATCACATCAAAATATACCCCCCCTGCCCCTCCAGGAGTAGACGAGGGATGCCAGATAGATGTTGTTGTCGTATTTGGATATGAGCCAGTGTATTCTGGAGTCTCTATCCACCCCCTCAAAGTATTCTGAGTGTAAATCTTAGTCCGTGAGCGAAATTGCACACTGCTTTGCCAAGTGTGATGCTGACCGTATGTTGTATTTGCTGAATCTGTAGCTGCGATATTATATGCTAGAGACCCATTAGTATACCCAAGTCCACAAAACACACTTACAGGCTGGTATCTATCTACATCATACTCTATAACACTTGTAATAGAATATGGAGAACAGACAAAACCACCGCTCATTAAATTTGAACCAATAAAGATTGTATTCAGATTGAGACCATTTACTACTACATAAAAATTTGGAGTATATGTTGTAGTCGGCAACAACAAAGTGTCGCCTGATGAGATCGTGCCTCCAAAACTGCTAGATTTGAGAGTAATTGCCGTCCCTCCTGTAATATCTGGTGCAAGCTGAATGGTAGTCCCCACCAGTTGAATTACACAAAATAGACATAAAATGCTGACCAAAATTCCGAAATAAGTCAGTTTTTTTTTCTCTTTTTTGATTTTTATTAACATTTTTTAACCTTTTATATTATTTTAAGGAGCGATTTGTGGGGAGATTTTAGAAGCTCTATTTCCGGGACCAGAGCCTATAGTCCACGCTGAAATTTCATAGAATCCCATAGTAGAGATAGTATAAGATACCTGATTTGACCCTCGCAGAGAAAGCGATAAAACGCTGTAACTTGTTGATTTTTAACATAATTTTTATACCTTTATATAATTAATTAAGAAATAATTATTTACGTTTTTAAATTATTAATTTACCATTCTTTTGGCACATCGGGTTTATTTATATCCATCGTATCACCTGATTGTTCCAAAACAAAAAGCCCTTCTTTTAAGGCAAAACTTTTTACTTGAGAGGATAATATTCCACCTGCTAATGCTCCAAGCAATTTCCTATCTTCTATATGAAATCTACGCGGAAATTCACG
>JAISKS010000057.1 GCA_031260825.1 Bifidobacteriaceae bacterium | reverse complement strand
ATTTCCATATAATTATATCCATCAAAAGTGTTTCGAAGAGATTTCATTACGCCAGAACGAACGCTCACTAAATGGCGCGAAGTTTTGCTAACGATCATATCTAAATATCTTCGGCGAGTACGCTGTTCATCGCTTAATTCCTTATGTAAAACTGGTAGCGGACGAATTGATTTTGCAGCAATTTCCCAATCTGTTACTAAAACTGAAAGCTCACCTGTAAGCGAATTTATCACATTTCCAGTGACATAAATATGATCGCCAAGGTCCACAAGACGCTTAAACACTTTGATAGATGACTCTCCGACTGATAATTCGCGGCCTTCGCCATTAACCAAATCATCATCTGTAGCATATTTAGATTTATCAAGTTTTTGTGCATTTAGCATAATTTGTAATCTATTATGCTCGCCATCTTGAATCGCCGCAAAAATAAGTTTTCCAGCATTTCGAATATGCATAATTCGCCCTGCAATACTAACAACATCTGCTGTTTCTTCACCTTTTTCTAAATTTTTATCGGAGTAATTTTTTATGATTTCTTTAATTGTAGTAGTCGTTTTTAGGCGCGTAGGATAAGGCGCAATTCCACTTTCAATTATAGCTGAGCGCTTAGCTTTTCTAAATCCAACTTGTTCATTATCATTTATTTCTGCCATTTTTTCTCCATTAATTTTTTGTAAAATTATTCGCAAGATTTATCAGTTGCAACATCATCTTCACTACACATTTTAGGTTTTGGTGGAAGCGGATTCCCCTCAGAATCGTAGCCTTCTTCAGAATCTGAATTATCGGTTGATTCAGGTGTTTTATAGCTAAAAGGGTCTGTATCACTTACTGCTGAGTCTTGAGAATCATCGCTGTCAGGATTTTTTATACCTGGCGTTGGCTCATTTGTTTCGTTTAATTTTGCATTATGCAAATCGGAAATAACTTGCCATGGCCAACGGAATTTAAATACATTCGGAGTTTTTATTTGCATGTCTGGAATACCCGCAAACACTGACGAATAATCAGGTTGAATGCGGAAATTATCAAACGGATAATACACAACTACAGCCACAGCATACACATTATCAATCGGTACAAATCCGCCGTTTTTATCATCTGTGTGATATCTCGAATCAGCTGAATTTGAACGATTATCGCCCATCACAAAAATATAATTTTGCGGTACCACAACATCAAATTTAATTTCAGACGGATTCACACCAGACTTAATATACGGTTCTTTTATCGAAACACCATTGACAATTATTGGCTCGCCGTTCCCCGTGCACGAAATATGATCGCCCGGAAGCCCAATCAATCGCTTTGTCAAAAACTCATCTTTTAGCGATGGAATGAAATGTATTTTTGCAAGAAATACAGAAACAGCATTTACATCATCCGGTACAAATCCTGAGGTTGGAAGCCACCAATCAGGATCACGAAAAACAAGAACTTGTCCTCGCTCAAGATTATTAAATTTTGGAGTTAATTGCGTCGCGAAGATTTTATCCCCGACTTGAAAAGTGTTTTCCATCGAACCTGAGGGAACTTGAAAAGGCTGAAAAACATAGATTCTCGCGATAACAGCTAAGAAAATTATGAACATAAACGAAACCATTGAGATCAATAATGAAATATAAAAATTTCGTTCTTGATCGAGTTTTCTTAGGTTTGCTCGCGAAAAATCCTCCGGAAGTCCGATGGTTTCAAGTGTTACAAAATTGCTTCTATGATGTGGTTCATAGTTTTTTGGATATTCAAGTTCGTCGTAAAAACGATATCCTTTATTTGTTGGTTCATAATAAAAGTTTGGTTTTTTTACAGAATGCAAAGGGTTTTTAGGCTGTTTTTTTGTAGGGTCAAGCTTTGCAGGTTTGCCTGATTGATCGGCCACTGCTAATGGGCGTGTTTTGATTGGGTTGGTTGGTGGGTTAGTAGGGGCTACAGTGCGAGGGGTTGTAGCGCGTGGGGTTGGTTGCCCAGCTTGCGGGTTTGTACCGCGTGGCGCTTGTTGAGGGGCTTGCGAGTTTGTAGGGTTTGTATCGCGTGGGATTTGCCCAGCTTGAGGGGTTGTAGCACGTGGGTTTGCGGGGTTTGTACCGCGTGAAAATTGTAAATCGGTTTCAGTTGTGCGTGTACTACGCTGTCTACGTTGAGTGTTTTCGGGGGAATCAGAACCGAGGAAAGATCCATCAGACTGGCGCTCATTATGGCCTAAGTTTTCTGGTGTTTGATTTTCTGGCACTGTAATATGTAGGATAAAATTATCTGGTACTGTATGCGATCAGGCGTTACAGTACCAGAATAATTAGTTTCAAAGTTATTATTTTGAGCTTTTTGAATTATCAGTTGGCTTGTCTAAAACTCTTTTCTCTTTAATACGAGCTTTTTTACCACTAAGTCCACGCATATAATATAATTTTGCGCGACGAACATCTCCATGAGATACTAATTCGATTGATTCAATAGATGGTGAGTGAACTGGGAAAGTTCTTTCTACGCCAACACCGCCTGATACTTTTCTTACAGTGAAAGTCTCGTGAATTCCGCTTCCGCTTCGTCCAACAACGAATCCTTTAAAAGTTTGAATACGAGTTTTATCACCCTCAACAACTTTTACGTTTACATTTAAAGTGTCTCCAGGACGGAAATCCGGGATGCCTTCTTTTCTAGATTTATTATCTATTTCATCAATAATATTCATTATTTCTCCATTCTACCCGACTGGCGGTTAATTTTATTTTGTCGCATAATAGCCCTGTTAATTATATAATTACCAGTTGAAGATTTTCCCCAGTCGCAGAAAACCTTCCTATTTGCTTTAGTATTTCCCTACTTAAGATAAGGTACATTTTGCTTTGCAAAATTTGCCTTCGCCCCGCGAGGATATACTAGTGCCCCCACTAGGATTCGAACCTAGGACACGCGGATTAAGAGTCCACTGCTCTAACCAACTGAGCTATAGGGGCAATATGTATTTATAATTATACACTATTTTTTATGAAAATTTTGATAAAATACACACTAGATATTATTCAAGCAACCACTTAATTACATTTTTTTGTTTTATACCATTATGCGAAAACTCACCTTTATCTAAAGTTAAAAGTATTTTTTCATTATTATCTTTTATCTTTTGTAATGGTCTTAATTCATGCTCTAAAGTTTTTTCATCTAATACTGTTAAAGACACCTGATAATAAATCGTATAACCATTTATATCTTTACATATAAAATCGACCTCATTTGAATCAATTTTTCCAACATTAACTTGATTTCCTCGTCTTAATAGTTCAATATATACTATATTTTCTAATAAATGACCTAAGTCAGAGCCTCTATCTTTACCTAATAGAATTTGTCGCATTCCAGTATCCATCGCATAATATTTAGGTAACGTTTTTAAAATATTTTTACCCTTAATATCATATCTATTACTTTTTAAGAAAATATAGCTTTGTTCTAAATAATATAAATATTTTTCAACTGTATCTTTTGAAATATTTATATTTACAGATGCTAATGCATTAGAAATATTATTTGATGAAATTTCTGATCCAATTGAATCATATACAAAATTTGTTACTTTTTCAAAATTTTCAGGTCCATTTATTGCATGTCTTTCTATTAAATCTTTATTTACAATAGTATCATAAACATTTTTTATATAAAGTCCAATTTGCTCAACTGAGTTAGTATACATATTAGAAACTTCTGGAAGTGAGCCTATTTGCATATATAAATACAGTAGATCGTCATCGGAATCAACGTTACCAATTGCTTGTTTAAATTCTTTAAAAGAATACGGAAACATTTTAATTTCTACATATCTACCTGATAAAAGTGTAGCGAGTTCGCCTGATAATAGCTTAGCATTTGATCCTGTAATATATATATCAGTGTTAGTTTTTATAAATAAACTGTCTACTAACTCTTCAAAACCTTCTATTTTTTGAATCTCATCAAAAAATATATAGTTTTTTTCATTAGTTAATTTTGATTCAATTTCATGATTAAGCAATTCGATATCATTTAAATACTTTTTATTTTGTAAATCTTCGAAATTATATTCAATCACATTTTGCGAGTCATTTTTTAATTGCTGAGAAAATTGCTGTAAAAGTGTTGATTTACCGCTGCGCCTCATACCTGTAACGACTTTTATAACATTAACATCTTTTAAATCATTAAGTTTGTATAAATAGTCTTTTCTAAATATTCCATTGTTCTCCATATAAATATTATATCATATTTTAAAAGTTTTGCGAGTTTGATACCCCAAAGTCGCAAAAGTGTACTAAAAACAAAAGTTTTGCGAGTTTGATACCCTAAACTCGCAAAAGTGTTCAAAAAACTAAAGTTTTGCGAGTCTGATACCCTAAACTCTCAAAACTTTGGATACTTATTTGAGATTCGCTAAAATATAAAACAGTAACTTAAAAATTATTTGCTTTGGCGCTTGAAATAATCCATTTAGGCGGTACGCCTTCTTCAAGCATTTTTCTTGCTTCAGGAAAATCAATTATTGATTGTAGCAATATATAATCATCAGATTTTATATCACTAGGGAAAGGTTGTCCAAAATAATAATCATTACTAAATTCGTAATCTGAATTTTCAGTAATTATGAATTTTTCATATTTATAGTGAATTAGTTCACAGAATTTTCACAAATATTTTTGGCGTTATTTAAAATACATCGCTGGTAGTTTAATCGATTTAGATCAGTGTTTTGGGGATAAATTTGTGATTTTTGAAAAGTTATTTACATTATTTTTTATTGATTTAATGCTATTTGAAAATGTCATCTGCGAAATCAGATTTATTAGTATATAGTTAGTCTACATAATTTATCGTAAAGGAGCTATTATGAATAATATAATTAATAAACCAGAAAATGTGGTACAAAATAAAAAACCAGATGAATCTAATTTAAGTGGTACTGGTTCTTCTGCTGCTAGTTCTACTGGTACTGGTTCTGCTGGTACTGGTACTGCTAGTGGTAGTTCATCTGGTACAGATTCAAAAGCGGCTGGGGTTTCTTCTGCTTCTAGTTCATCTGGTACAAATTCAACATCTGCTACTTCTACTGGTGGTACGGATTCGAAAACGCCTGCTCAATCCACTGCAGTGAAATCAGATAAAAAGTCTGAATCCAAGAAACCTGCTGGTTCAGTCGATGTAACTAAAGGCAATCCAAATCTTCTTGAAGCTTTGGCTAAAATCAAAAAAGGCTATGGCGAGGGTTCTGTGATGCGAATGGGTGATAAGCCACAAGAGCATATTGAGTCGATAAAAACTGGGTCAATTGCACTTGATACTGCGCTTGGAATTGGCGGACTTCCAAAAGGTCGAATTGTAGAGATTTATGGTCCGGAGAGCAGCGGAAAAACAACGCTGACTTTGCATGCTGTAGCGGAGGTACAAAAAGCTGGGGGAATCGCTGCATTTATCGATGCAGAACATGCGATTGATCCTGAATATGCTGCTGCAATCGGTGTAGATGTAGAAAATCTGCTTATTTCGCAGCCTGATACAGGTGAACAGGCACTTGAAATTGCAGATATGTTGATACATTCGGGTGAGGTTGATTTGATCGTGATTGATAGTGTCGCGGCACTTGTACCAGAGGCTGAAATAAAAGGCGATATGGGTGCGTCTCATATGGGTCTTCAGGCAAGATTAATGAGTCAAGCGTTGCGAAAAATCACTGGAACCCTTAGTAGTACAGGGACAACAGCGATTTTTATAAATCAGCTACGTGATAAAATCGGAGTTGTATTTGGGAATCCTGAGACAACAACTGGAGGTAAGGCGCTCAAGTTTTATTCATCCGTAAGGCTAGATATTAGACGCGGAGAGGCAATTAAGGAAAACGATACAATTGTTGGGAATAAAACAAAAGTTAAGGTCGTAAAAAACAAAATGGCACCTCCATTTAAAGTTGCTGAGTTCGACATAATTTATGGCGAGGGGATTTCTTATGAATCAAGTTTGATTGATCAAGGAGTTGCGGCTGGTGTGCTGATAAAAAGCGGCGGTTGGTATGCCTATAATGGCGAGCAACTTGGGCAAGGAAAAGACAAAATTCGCGCATTGCTCAAAGATGATTTGAAGCTTGCGACAGAGATTGAAGAAAAAATTCGCGCGGGGTTTGATCAGGCGGTTTAGCATACTTGTCATTCCCGTTTTGTGCACGCTGTCATTCCCAAGACACTGTCATTCCTGCGAAAGCAGGAATCTAGCCTCTGTCATTCCCGTACCAGAAATATGGCGAGCTCGCTCGACGGGTAATCCACGGCCATGTGTCATTCCCGCTTAGCATAGATTCCTGCTTCCGCAGGAATGACACGCGTCGATCAAAGCAGGAATGACAAAATGACTAAAAAATACTTGCGGGTAGACCACACATTCTACCCGCATAAAATATAAATCTATGGTAGTATATAATTATGATAAATTCTGAAATTCAAGAAGCTTTTGATTTAATAAAGCGAAATAAGCCCGAATACGACCAAAGAACTCCGCAAATTGAATTAGCTTCTCAAATTTATGATGCAATTATGACAGGAAAAAACTTTATTGGTCAAGGTGCTACTGGCGTCGGAAAAAGTTATGCGTACCTTATCGCGGCAATTATCTCAGGCAATTCGACTATTGTAACAACTTCAACCAAACAGCTTGCCAATCAGCTTGTTTCAAAAGATTTAACCTTTTTGCAATCTATTTTTCCAAAAATGACTTTTGCGGAACTTCGCGGTGTAAATAATTATTTATGTCCATATAATGCCTATAATGAGCTTGAAAATTACAATAAAATGGCTCGTGATAATAATAGTACATTGTTTGGTGGAGATAAAAATGGTCTTATTGAAATGCCGGAATTTAAAGAAACCGACTACGATATATATCGTAACGACCCTTCTATTGATGACTACACAAAGGCTCTTCTTTGGATTTTAGATCAAGCAAATGACTTATCAAAACGCGATAAACGCCATGGTTTTTTGCATCGATATATTTCAGAAATTCCGTATACTTTAAATGATTACGGCACCGAAAGTTCTTCTAATTTATATGCTACCACAACAAGCTGCACACATAATTGTTCTTATGCGAAGTCACAAAAATGTCCACTTGCACAAGAAATCGATTTAATAGATAAAAGTCAAATCGTTGTAACAACGCATGCAGCCCAGGCTTCTTGGCTTGACAAAGAAGATAATAGCATTTTAACATATAGAAGCGCGCCCCGTACTTTATGGATTGCCGACGAGGCGCATGAGCTCGAAAATGTTTTAATAAATATGTGGAGTGCCTCTTTAAAGCAAGATACTCTTATAAAGGATTTAAAAAATTTATCGAAAAGTTCTAAATGGACAAAAAAAGTTGTTAATAAAAAACATACTACAAAACATATCTTTACAAATTCAGAATATATGCGATGCAAAAACATTCTTGATAATTTTAATGACATTTTAGAGCAGGAATTTGAACAAGAATGTGAAAACGAATATGATACAGATGTTAAAATTGAAGAAATATCTCCTACGATAGAAAATTTATTAACAGAGGTGAAATCTATATTAGATGATGTTGAACCAACCGATCATCCTAATCAAATGGAAGAAATAGTAGCAACCGATTTATTTATGAGAAAAAGTCATCAAATTGTTTCTGATATTGCTGATATTCTCGATACAGAACCTAAAATTCCAAGGCTTTTGCATATTCAAAAAACGCGAAATCTTAAAACTAAAAGTTATGATTATACCCTTTATTCAACAGTATTAGAGGCCTCAGAAAATCTAGCCAAACTTACAGAACACATTTCTCAAGTATATTTATCTGCCACAATAAAAACCAATGGCAGTTTTAAATCAAGTATATCGAATTTAGGATTAGATCGATCTCAAAAAGATGTTACAGAATATGATACTGGTGCGATTTTTGAATACAAAAAGCAAGGAATCTTGTATATACCAAGCAAATTTCCATTACCTTCGGGTGCAACTAGGCGAGACCATTTCGAAAAATTTGCACAGTCAACATTAGAGTTAATAGTAGCTGCGGGCGGCGGCGCGCTTGTACTTACAACAACATCTAAAGAGGCTCGCGATGTAGTAAAATTTCTAAAAAACTCACTTCCAAATAATATACATGTGCATTCTTATTTTGATTCACCCAATAAAGAACAAATCGTAAGAGATTTTTCAGATGATCTTAATAGCGTTTTAGTAGGTACGAAGGGGCTTTTCCAGGGAATTGACATTCCGGGTGATTCTCTTAGATTAGTTTGTGTAAATAAAATACCGTTCGCGCCGCCATCTCCTGTATCAAAAGAACTCGAGAAACTTTATGAAGAAGCTGGGCGAAATGCATTTATGGAGCTGAGTGTTGCGGAGGCGTCAAACACGCTTGCACAGGCTTGTGGGCGATTAATTCGTACAAATACTGACCGCGGAATTGTTGCTATATTTGATCCGCGTCTTAGCACTGCAAGATATGGGGGGGCTATTCTTAAATCAATTCCAGATTTTTATAGATGTAATGATTTTGATCAGTTGCTAAAAAGTGCGGGGAATATTTGTCCGTAAATAGATAATTGGCAGGTTATATTTAGCGGTTTAAATTCTAGCACCCCATATATAATTGCTAAAAGTCGCAATAGGACATCTTCCAATTAAACTGATTTTTTCAATATCTAATTTAGAAGCACGCCTATTAAGAGTTTTTAAGTATTTATCAGTTGGTGTTTCTTTAACTTCAAATGCAAAAATAGAATCATAAGTTTTTAGTATGAAATCAATTTCACCATCTTTAGTATTATAAAAATACAGTTTACCGTATTTTAGTAATTGCATATGAATGCTATTTTCGAATTTAGCACCGCCAGAAATATCAGCATTTATATTAACTATTCCATTATCAATAAAATAAACTTTTTTAGGTGTTCTCTCTCTTACATCAGTGTTCTTGGTGTAAACTGGCAATAATTTTATTAAATGGTTCAAGACCAGATTAGTTTATGATATAATCTAATTATGGTAGTATATAAAAGAAAAAACAAGTATATAAATCATTCACATATTTCGGAGGCTAAATTTCGAGAAATCATAA
>JAISKS010000066.1 GCA_031260825.1 Bifidobacteriaceae bacterium | reverse complement strand
AGTACCAAATTTAATTATATAAAATTAATCGACCTTGCTATTGACGGAATCACTGCATTTACAACAAAACCTCTTAGATACTCATTTATTTTTGGTACATTTATTGCAACAATTTCATTTATATACGGATTATATTTGATTGGAAGAACAATATTTACAGGTGTTGATTTGCCTGGTTATGCTTCTACAATTATTACAATTTTATTCCTTGGGGGAGTGCAATTAGTCGCAATTGGAATAATAGGTGAATATATTGCAAAGATTTTTGAAGAAACAAAAAATAGACCGATATATTTGATAGAATCAAAAGATATGGTATAATATATAAATATATATAACGAAGGTTAATTATGAACGAACAAGATAATAACACACAAAATCCTCCTACTGATCCAAATGTTGCACCCGTAAATGCTGACGTTCAAGCGCCAATTGAATCACCTGAACATTCAGGATCAAAACTTCCTATTATAATCGCTGTTATTGTTATAGTAGTTGCTATTGCCGGCTTCATTGGATTTAAAGTTATCTCAGGTAATGAAGCTGAAGATACTGCTGCATCTGAAGAGACTACACAGGAACCTGAAGTTTTTGAAAAATTAGTAGATAAAAAATGGGATGATTTAGAGCCTGGTGAGTGGACTGAAGAAATTGATGAAGATTATGAGGCAAGCATAGACCAAACTACAAAAAAATTGATAGATAGAGATGACCCAGCACTTAACGATGCTTATGAGCTAATTCGTGAAGGTGACATTTTAACAGCCAATATTGATATATCTTCTATGTCTATGGATAGTGCATTATGTAAAGTTACTTTGATGCAATTAGATTTTACCCTTACTATCAAATCTGATATTATTAAAGGAAAAAATATATGTCAATTTAAATTTGATACTAATGCCGATCATAAAAAAGCTGATGGGCAAGTTTCACAAAGAGGATTACCTTCATTTTTAAATTTTGAAAACTATATAATTTCTATCGTAGTTATACAGGATAGTAAGATTTTAGGTTATCGATTTATAGATTCAAAAATAAATGATCCTAATTATATTGAACCAAAAAATCCAGACGATTCTGAATAATATACATAATAGATAATTTAAGGAAAAACTAATGGGATTAATCGATGAATTAGAAAATAAAAAGCATGCTCCAGTTAGTCCTGCGCCAGCAAACACTCCTGCTGCTACACCAGCTGCGCCGACAAACACTCCTGCTATGCCAACTGCTATGCCAACTGCTAGTCTAGCAGTCAATAAAACTCCTGCTGAGATATATGCTGAAAAAGTAGCTGCTGAGATGGCTGCAGGTGCTGTACCAGCTTCTGTAACTGTAGAAACGGGAGCTTTAAATCAAGCTGCTACACAAGCCACTGCACAGCCTGTACCACAAGCTACTACTCAAGCACCTGCTCAAGCACCTGCTCAAGCATATCCACAGCAACAATCAGCTACTCAATCATTTGGATCTGCTCCATATAAAAAACAATCCGCACTTGCACAACTTAGTAATACTGGTGTTTTAACCGAACAAGTTGTAACATTTCAATCTCAAGTTCAAGAGCTTCAAGCGCGAGCATCAAGAGGCGAATTAAATCAAGAACAGTACCAAATTCAATATAATATTTTAGTTGAACAAGAACAATATAGACAACAAGCTGCTGCACAAGAAGTCGGGGGAGTTGTTGAAAGTCATTATGCGGAAGACCGAGCATTTTTGAATCGCCCTGAAATGTATGACACTTCAGCTACGCTTAATCAATATAATGAGTTTTATCATAAACCAGTAATTCGATTGCTTATTTTAGCTCTAATTCTATTATCGCTTGGTGGTGCTGGATATTTTATATACAATACAATTACTGCTGATGATGATTTGAAATATTCAGAGCAATATGTACCTAAAGAAGAAGACGTAAAGACTGGAAAATCTGAGGCTCAAAAGATAGCTGAAGGTGATGCAACAGTGCTAAAACCTAATCTTGATTCTGTACAAGCTTCTAAAGTTGAGTACGATATGAGCAAGCAAAATATATATGGAAGTGAATATGCTCAGGCTGGTAAAATACGAAATATAGTGATTAAACCTGCTAATGAAAATATACCACAACTTAGTTTATTTTGGGAAACTCATATAGAATATTTGCCAGCTTCAGATGAGTTATTAGTATTTGCAAGATACAAATTTGATAATCAAGTAAATCAATGTTCATTACAATTTGGTGATGGTGGATCACTTCCAACATATACATTCGGACTTCTTGAAGATAATGACGGAATGTATTGCGATTTTAAAATTAGTATGGCTGAAATTAGAAAGACACAAAATGTGTTCGATAGATATGGACCATATATGTATCTATATTCATTTTATAATAATAAAGCTCTAGGTAAATTAGGATTAGCAGCTATGACTCCAAATGGATTTGAAATTTCTAAAGAATTTATAAATGGAAATCTTTTATATAATTCGCCGATTACTAGATAGGAGTAAATTATGATAAAATTATTAGTTACAGGTGGCGCAGGTTTTATTGGTTCAAACTTTGTACATTATTGTGTAAATAACTTTGATGAATATCATGTTACTGTGTTAGACAAATTGACTTATGCTGGTAATTTAGAGAATTTAAAAGGCCTTCCAGCGGAGAAATTTGAATTCGTAAAGGGTGATATTTGCGATGCGACTATTGTAGATGAATTAGTAAAAAACACTGATATAGTAATTCATTATGCTGCAGAATCTCATAATGATAATTCGCTACAAAATCCTCGACCTTTTTTAGATACAAATATTATCGGTACATACACTCTTATTGAAGCTGCGAGAAAATACGATAAACGCTTTCATCACATCTCTACTGATGAAGTTTATGGCGATTTAGAACTTGATGATCCTGCAAAATTCACACCAAATACTCCATATAATCCAAGTTCACCATATAGCTCAACAAAAGCTGGAAGTGATTTATTAGTGCGTGCTTGGGGTAGAAGTTTTGGTCTTAAATATACAATTTCAAATTGTTCAAATAATTATGGACCTTATCAACATGTTGAGAAATTTATTCCTCGTCAAATCACTGAAGTACT
>JAISKS010000024.1 GCA_031260825.1 Bifidobacteriaceae bacterium | reverse complement strand
ATCTGAAATCGGCTGGAGTTTTTATTTCGAATCCGAAATCGGCTGGAGATTTGCATGTGAGTTTTTATTTCGAATCTGAATCGGCTGGAGTTTTTATTTCGAATCCAAATCGGCTGGAGTTTTTATTTCGAATCCGAATCGGCTGGAGTTTTTATTTTGAATCAGAAACAGGGAGAATTTCTCTACGAGTTTTTGTTTCCTCATTATGCGCGCGAAGAAACTGGTCATCATGTAAGTCGGGATATTGCACTCCTGCGAAATATAATCCTTTGGAGTCGATTGGACCAGTCGAACCCTCACGCTGTTTTTCGTCAAGTTTTTCTTTTAGCCAAGATACTGGTTTTTGATTTTTGCCAATTAGGAGTGACGCGCGAATGAGGGATCGTACCATATTATGAGCAAAAGCATCGGCAGTAAGTTTGCAGGCGATTAAACCGTCAACCGCGAATGGAAGATTTTTATATGTTTGAGGATCAGATTTATTCAGATCAATTCTCACAAATTCGAACTGTTTAAGATCCCTAATTGTTGTCGCTTTATCGCGGTGTTTTGAAAAACTAAAGAAATCATGCAGACCGAGAATCGAGTTCGCGGCCTTATTCATTGCGTCAACATCAAGCTCAGCATAATCGCAATATGTGTACCTGTTTAAAATTGGAGAAGGCGAAGTTTTGGCATCGGAAATTAGGTAATAATAAGTTCGGGAAAGTGCGGAAAATCGCGCAGAGAATTCGCCAGAAACTTCCTCAATAGAAATGATTCTGAGGTCGCCATCCAAGATTGAATTCACTCGGATTTTGAATGCTTCTTCGAAAACCCAATCGCCATGTCCGACGATTTTTTGAGTCAATAAATCTGAACAGGAAAATTCAAATTCTTGAGCAATTGCATGCACGCCAGCATCAGTTCTTCCGGCAACAATTGTTGGAATATGTTCATTAAAGATTGTTGAAAGCGCATCTTCAATTGAGCCTTGAATAGTGCGACGATCAGGTTGGATTCCCCAACCAAAAAAATCTGTACCATCATAAGAAAGTGTAACTTTGTATTTTTTATTCATAATATATTTTAGTTTTTCGAATTTTCAGTTGTATATAAAATTAAGATTCCGGACACCACCATCGAGCAAAGCATCGAGGAACCACCTGCGGAAATGAATGGAAGTGCAATTCCGAAAATAGGAAATATTTTTAGAACAACTGCCATATTTATCATCGCTTGTCCGACGATAAAAACAAGAAAACCCACAGTGGAAATTTGTATAAATTTATCTTTACTATGAATAATAATTAACCAACATCCGACTGTATACATTAGAAATAATGCGAGCAAAAAGAAGACACCGAAGAGTCCAGTTTCTTCACCGACGATTGAAAAAATATAATCCGATTCGCGCTCTGGAAGTAGATGCCAAGATTCCAAACTATCCCCCACTCCCCTGCCGGTAATGCCATTTCCGACAAATGCCCAAATGCCGTGAGTTGACTGGAGACAACCATCGTCAAGCATATTTCCTTCAGGAGTTGGCGAGCAGTTTAGCCAGTAATATAGGCGCTTTCCGCGATTGGAAGATAAGATTTCTTCGAGATGTGTAGTAACATAATTATAAATTGCAAAAGCTACTACCCCCACCAAACCTACGATAATCGCCATTGTTCGTCTTGAAAATGGCCAGAAAAAAAGTAGCACAACTGCAATTGCACACATCGTAAGCGCCGAACCAAAATCGTGAGCAATAAGCACAACGAGCAAAATCGGAGTTAAAATGAGCGCGACGGCAGCAACGAAATATCCAATTTTAAACTTTATATTTTTCTGATATTTTTTGTAAAAAGCAGGATCGAAAAGTTTTGAAATAATTACTGCTATCGCGAGAATCATAGCGATTTTCGCAGACTCGGATGGCTGAAAAGTTAGAACTCGAAAATTCAACCAAGCAGCATTTCCTCCAATTTCGACGCGCATACCAGGGACTAATAATAATAGTTGGAGACCGATACAAACTGCATAAATAATTGAGGTCATTTTTTGAAGTCTATGGTAGCCTAGGCGAATCACAAAAATGGCGAGAAACATTCCAATTATCACAATCACGCATTGTTTTGTGAGAGCGTTTAGAGATGTTTTTGATACAAGCGCTTGCGATGCGGCAGAAGA
Organism: Bifidobacteriaceae bacterium; assembly: GCA_031260825.1. GTDB lineage: Bacteria > Actinomycetota > Actinomycetes > Actinomycetales > Bifidobacteriaceae > JAISKS01. The sequence continues at coordinate 18,891 of JAISKS010000024.1, read as the reverse complement.
TGTGAACACCATAATTGTACCGAAAAGAACTAATAAAAGTGTAGACGCAAAAATCAAATAGAACGCAATATTAGATGCGCTTACCGTTGATTGTTTGGGCTTTTTTTTATAAGTAGATTTCATATTTATTTGAATATTTATTATTTCATTCTATTGGAAAATTTTATTTGAACATTTGATTTATTTCATTCTATTGGAAAATTTTATTTATTTCATCGGAAGAAATATTTTTGAAACTTGGAATTTCTTTTGGAATAAGATTTTCAAAATCATTAATCAATTTATATTTTTTATCTAGTTTAATTAATGGGAATTTTTTTGAATCGATAGTCGCAACCAAATTATATAAATCATCAAATTCGTATAAATCCGATCGTAATAATAGAAGATCATTTGTGGATTTTACAGGTACTAATCTATCGCGATTGACATGAAGAAGTCCACTATTTTGAGTGATCGCAATTGCACTTCCCATCGCAGTTTCAATCTGTATCACTTTTTGAGAATTCTCATCTGAAGGATTTACAGTTTTCAAATTTTCAATCATCGGTAGAGGCAAAATGCCATTATACTCATTGATAATTTTCTTTAATGCATCGATTTTTATATACAAATTATTTGTATTAAAATATGGATGGAGATCGATATCTTGGGCGAATTTTTCGTCATCAGGATGTACCTGAGCAGATTCACGAATAGTAAGATTTGTAGTATTTTTATATTTTACAATATGCCCACCTTTAACATCAGCAGGAGTTTTTCTCGCGAGTTCCATTAAGAAATCAAAATTATTATTTTCAAAATAAGCTAGGATTTCGGGTGAAATTGTTGCACCTAAATTATCTGAATTTGAGATGAAAATATATTTAATTCCACTAGATTCAAGTTTGTCTAAAATGCCAGATGAATATAAAGTTATGAAAACACTTCCATGTCCTGGTGGGCAAAATTCAAGCTCAGGATTTTCTGGATATGATGCTGGCTCTAAAGTTTTTGCATCAAGTTTTGGTTCATCTTCTTGGAAAATATAATCGATATTTAAATTAGTATTGTGGTCATTTATATAAGATTTTGTTTGCTTATCAGTATGTAGCGAATTCATTAAAATAAGCGGAATATTTGATTTATACATTTCATTTGTTGACTCTAATTGCTTAATGATAATATCTAAAAATGTCAAATTATTTTTAATTGTAAGAAGGGATTTTGGACCAGATAATCCCATAGATGTGCCAAGCCCACCGTTTAATTTTAGCATTGCAACTTTTGAAAGCACATCAGTATCATCTGAATTTTTAAAATCATTTACGCTTGGAATTTCATTAACTGGTACAATTTCTGATTCACGCAAGAAATTAGAATTATCTTCTTCGGAATCTTTTTTAGCAAGTATATCGAAATAATACATAAATTGATTGATCGCGGAATCACTAATTTGCGCATCTTGCATTTTATTAATTGCTAGTTTTTTTGAATCTTCATAGTTGGAATTACTCATATATAAATTATATCATCAGAAATTTAAAGAATAGTTATTCATGACTAAATACCGAAACGCTACTGAAATTATTTTTGCAAGCGTTTAGCCCAGTGTTTTGTATAAATAATTCATGACTTTTTGATTTGAATAGCGGTTTGCTAAATTATATGAAACGTGTATAATATAAATATGACTAATCTAAAAATCGCCACAATCAATGTAAACGGAATTCGCGCAGCTTCACTGTCTGGCAAGGCAGCCCTACGCGGGCTCGGTTTGGACTCATTTATAAAAAATGAGAAACCTGATATTATCTGTATGCAAGAGCTAAAAGCTACGCGCTCAGAAATCGTCGAAGCTGGAATTTTAGAATTACTTGGCATTAACTCTGACGGATTTTTTATGCAAGATGATCAAGATAAAAAGGGTCATGCGGGAGTCGGAATTGCTGTGATAAATCCGAATATTAAGATTATATCTACATCGGTACCGTTTGAAGAAAATCAGCAAGCACGAAAAGTTCTTAGTTCTGGGAGATGGATTGAGGCTGAATTAGACGTTACTTCTTTTGAGGCTGGCGCTGGTACATCTTCTGACGAAAAAAATTCTAGTGCAAAAAATTCTAGCGGTACTATTATTAAAAAAATTACTGTCATCTCAGCGTATATTCATCATGCAGATTCGCCTACAGTAAAGTTAAAAAATGGGCAACTAATCGACCGCAAAAAAAGCGAAACTACAATGAATAATAAGCATATATTTATGTCACTTTTATCTACTCGCCTCAAAGAACTTCAGGCTGAAAATCGACAATTTGTAGTGACTGGAGATTATAATATCGCGCATACTGAACTTGATATAAAAAACGCTGAAGGCAATTTAACAAAAGCAGGTTTTCTTCCAGAGGAACGAATTTGGATGGATTATTTGTTGCTAAAAAATTCAGCGGTACTAAATAAAGATCAGCTAAAGACGTTTAAATATAACGAAAAAATCGACTACAAAACACCTGCGCTTGCTAATAAAATTATTAAAACTGAAGGTCTTGGACTCCGCGATGTATTCCGCGAATTTATTGGTGACGAAAGAATTTATAGTTGGTGGACATATATGGGCCGCGCATTTGATAATAATGCAGGCTGGAGACTCGACTATCAGATGGCTACACCAAAACTTGCGGATACAGTGGTCGATGCTAAAGTGAGTCGCTGTCCATCTTGGGATGGAAGATTCTCCGACCATGCCCCAGTTGTTGTAACGTATAATTTGTAGATTCCTATATCCCCAGTTGTTGTAACATATAATTTGTAGACTTACGCTCGCAGTAAAAAATATTTATAGTATAATTATATTATGAGTAAATTAGTCGGCTTTCTTCCAATCGGATTTCCTACTGTAGACCGCGCGCAATTGGCATTTGATGTAATGCTAAAAAACGGCGTTGATATTGTCGAAATAGGCGTACCATATTCTGATCCTGTGATGGACGGTGCTGAGATTCAAGCAGCAGATATTGTAGCACTAAAAAATGGAATTAGTTTAAAAGATGCGATTCCAATTGTAGATCTTGTAAATTCTTACGATAAACAGGCATATCTTATGACTTATTGGAATTTGGTTTGGACATACGGACTTGATAAATTTGCTAATGATTTTCAAAATGCAACAGGTACAATTTTGCCAGATTTACCATATGATATGGGATTGGATAATTCGAATAATTATATCGAAACTTTAAAAAATGCTAAGATTGGCAATACATATTTGATTGCTCCAAACTCAGCAGATGACCGAATTAAAGCGATGGGAAATTTAGTAAAAGCTGGATATGAAAATGGCGCGGAAGGCGGATTTTTATATATCACTACAACTTTAGGTGTTACAGGAGAGCGCGAATCCTCTGGAAACACTGCTGAAAAATCGCTTAATCATGTGCGTTCGATTGTAGGAAATGATATTCCACTTTATGTTGGAATCGGAATTTCAACTCCCGAGCAAGTTCACGATGCTGCTAAATTTGCAGATGGCGTTATTGTCGGAAGCGCGCTTGTTCGTGCATTAAAAAATGACGAAACTTCTGATTTATCTGAGTTTGGTGAGTTTGTAAAAAAACTTGCCGATGCTGCACATAAATAAGATACTACTCATAAATAAAATGTAGCACATATATAAGATACTTCACATAAATAAAATGTACCACATAAATAAGATACTACTCATAAATAAAATGTAGCACACAAATAAGATACTACTCATAAATAAAATGTAGCACACAAATAAGATGCTTCACATAAATAAATTATATTAATTACACATTATCATTTCTGATTGTTTCAATAATATTTTGTTTATTGATTTTCTTCATTGAATATCGCATAATTAAATAAATAATTATGAAAACAAAAAATATTGAAATAATGATGGATAATAATGGAAGAGTATATTCGAACTTTCCTGACTCTTTTAAAGTGTAATGAAAAACTAAAAGTGACCCGATAATACCAAGCGGTAAACCTATAATTAGAGCTTTAATACCGATAAATATACTTTCTAGATTTACTAGTTTTTTGAACTCTTTTGAAGTCATTCCTATGCTTTGAAGAATCGCAAAATCCTTTGCTCTAAGCGCAATGCTGGTTGTAATTGTATTAAAAACACTAGTCAAACTTATTAAGGTAATCACTCCAATAAAGCCATAGAACAAGATTGAAATTAACATTATTACCATATTAGCTTGTTTAACCATATCATCATAATTTGTTACTCTATATTTTGCATAAGTAGTATTTGATTGTTTTATTTCATCAAATTTTTTCTCAAAAGAATCAGCATTTTTTGTTTTAATATAAAGTGTATAAGGTTGACTCCAATCTAATTTATCCATCATTTCATCGCTAATTATGGCTGATGCTGAGCTCATTCCCATACTCGCACCTTGACTTATTGAGAGCGGTGCGATTTCAGTAATCTTTCCTATTTCAAAAGTTTCGGATTTTTCTAATTTCATTAATTCATTTTTACTGTAATTAATTTGTGGTTCAAGAACACCTTCAAATTTTTCATGTTCTTTCAAATTATAAATATCTCCATAAACAGTTTTTGCTTTATCCCCAGTTGTATCATAGGCGCTTCCATTATTAATTAAGATAATCTTATCTTTAATATCATCATAATCTAGCCCTAACTTTTTAATATAAATTTTATACTCTTCTTCACCAATTGATAATAATGTGAAATCTGTTAATTTAGACGGATCAAATTCAGGATTACTATCTGGTGCAACTTCCAAAACAGGAGGTTCACCACTAATAAATAATGTATTATAAAAATCTGTATGATACTTTTTATCAACTAATATACCGGCAGATCTTTCTATTGAAAATTCTTCGATATTATCTAATTTAGAGAATTCTTTATAGATAGCAAATCGGTCATCATCATTGTCATTATTATTGCGTGATGAACTATAATCTTGAGAAATAGTAATATTATAATCATAACTACCAAACTGAAATTTAGTCATTTCTAAACCGAACTTTATAAATGAAGATAAAACAATAAAGATTAAAACACTTAATGAAAGTGAGATTGTGACAATGCGATATTTAGATTTATTTCGTTTCATATTCTTATAAGCTATCACTCCGCCCATTCCAAATATCTTATTAATATATTTAGGAGTGCGTAATTTTTTAGCTTTGATTTTTATGTCACTGCTACTTCTAATCGCTTCTATCGCAGATATTTTAGATGCTTTTCGGGCAATCATAATTGTTGATATATATATAGTAATAGCTGTCAAAACTGCGCCTAATGCTATTGGCAATAATGGAATATTAATTACAAAATGAGACATTTCCAATTCTTCTGAAAAGAATTCATTAATCACCCAAATAAATGTAGCAACAACAATTGCGCCAGAAATTATACCGAGTGGAATCGCAATCAATCCAAGCAAAAATCCTTCATACAAAACATTCTTTTTAATTTGTTTTCTAGTAGCGCCAATACTCGCTAGCATACCGTATAATTTTTGTTTTTCTGAAATGGAAACTGCGAAACTATTTCGAATAATAAAGATACTGCAAATAGTTACGATTAAAATTAGAGCTCCTAGGAAACCGAAAATAACTGCCATATTCTCAACAGACATACCTGTCCCCTGCCACATTAAAAGTTCGCGATTATGTTTATGCGTAATTGTAGGATTTTCCTGATTGATTTCTTTTTGAATTTTATCAGCGAATGCATCATGCTGAGAAGGATGTTTTAATAGCACAAAAACATTATTAAAATCATCTATTATTTTTGAGTATTCTTCGATTTTTTGAGTTACAGAATCTGACAGCTCGACTGCTTCATCTGAATTAGTTTCATTTGATTCCGGTACTGTTTCATCCGATTCCGGTACTGTTTCATCCGATTCTTCAAGCTCGGATTCAGAGCTTTTTGAAGGTTCAGTAGTCAGATTTTTAGTAAGTACAATAGAATTTGTATCAGTAGGATTAGCAAGTAATGTGATCGCTGAATATCCAACTACGCCAAATGATTCAATAGAAGGTTTTTCGATTTTTCCAACAATTTTATAATCTTTTTTATAGAGAGATTCTCTGATTATTATTGGGGCTGTTTGTTCCTCATCATAAAATATATAAGAATCGCTTGTTTGGCCAAGCAAATCTCCATCACTAGAATATCTTCTAAACAAATCAAGCGTTACAATATCTCCGACTTTATAAGAATCATCAGATGTTTTCAAATCTTCCGATATAACTACTTCATCATCAGATTTTGGAAGAGTTCCTTCTGTTAAATTTATTCCACCATTTTCTAATCCAGACTCAGTAAATGCTGATAAAAATAAATAATCTTTACGAGTTTCTTCTGATTTTTCAAACTCCGAATATCCGATATCTTTTGAAATATACGAAGATTCTAAATCTGAATCATCAGTAATTTTTGTAACATTTTCAGATTTTACACCTAAATATTCAGTATGATAATTTCCAGATTGTCTAATAGTTTGATTAATAATGGTTTGCTGAAAACTTGTCGCTAGCCCAGCAATAGCAGTGATCATCGCAGTAGAAAGCATTATGCCCAAAATGGTCATAATCGTGCGACTTCTATTAAGCTTCAAATCCTTATAAGTCAGCTTTTTTAAAATATTATTATTTTTCATATGGTACTACTCTGAATAAATAGTTGGTTCTGCCTGAGCTTGAGTTGCATCTGGTACAGTAGCTACCGACTGTGCTAGTTCTGTTTGAACTGGTTCTACCGCTCCAGAAGGCAATTCTATTGGTACAGTAATTGCAGTATCATAATTGCTTGTATCAGATACAATTTGTCCATCTTCAATTGTTACAACTCTGTCTGCGTTAGCGGCAATATTTAAATCATGAGTAATAATCACAATCGTTTGATTATAAGTTTGATTGCAAACTCTAAGAGCTTCAAGAACTTCGCTTCCTGATTTTGAATCAAGATTTCCTGTAGGCTCATCGGCTAGTATCAGCGCAGGATTATTGATAAGAGCACGACCAATTGATACGCGCTGTTGTTGTCCGCCAGAAAGTTCATTTGGTAAATGATTTAATCTACCTTCAAGACCTAGCATTGAAATTAACTCATCAAGTTTTTTTTGATCAGGATTTGTACCATCAAGTTCTACAGGAAGAGTGATATTTTCTGTAACATTTAATATAGGAATTAAATTATAAAACTGATAAATTAGTCCAATATTTTTTCGTCTGAAAATAGCTAAGTTATCTTTTTTTAGTGAGTAAATATCTTCACCATTAATGAAAACTTTGCCTGAAGTTGGAGCATCTACGCCGCCTAATAAATGTAGAAGTGTTGATTTTCCAGAGCCAGATGCTCCGACAATTGCGACGAATTCACCCTTAGTAATTGTGAGAGACATATCATTGACAGCAGTGACTTCATTTGCACCTTTGCCGTATTTTTTTACAAGATTTTCGACTCTTAAAATTTCAGAATTTGACATTATTATCCTTTGAAGTTATGTATTAGAATATTATAACAGATAAAATAATCTACAAGATAATTAATGACATAAAATTAGTTTATGAATTATTTTCCCCTTTAATTATAAGGAAATAAATTCAATTACGATCTTTTATGAATAATTCGTTTTGTTAAATACTGAGCAAAAATTTGTGTAAGTTCTACGAATACTAAAATAATACCAACGCAAATCCACATAAGTGTAGGATTGAATTTTTGATATCCCCAAACCATTGCAAAGTTTCCGAGTCCGCCGCCGCCGACTGTACCAGCCATTGCTGACATATCGAAAATTGCGATTAATAAAAATGCATAACCTAAAATTAATGGGCAGATAGCTTCTGGTAATATTAATTGAAATAAAATTCTTTTTCTCGAAGCTCCCATCGAAAGTCCTGCTTCAATAATTCCAGGATCAGTTTGGATTAGAGATTGTTCAACAAGTCTGGCTGTAGCAACTGTAGCGAAAATTGTCATAGGAAATATTACAGCAGTTGTACCTATAGATGTGCCCATTATTCCGATAGTAAGGGGCTGAATCGCTGTGATGAAAATGATGAACGGAATAGGTCTAATAATATCAATTGTTAGAGATAAAATTTTATAAACAACGAAGTTTTCAATTAAGTTTCCTTTACGAGTTCCCCAAAGAATTATTCCAAATACTAAACCTAAAATTCCACCAACTAATAGAGTTGTGAAAACCATTTGCAAAGTTTGAAATGTAGCTTCATAAATTTTTGGAAGTGTTGTGTCCCAGTTTATCGCTCTAGAAGCATCTATAATATAATTATTCATAATTACCTCCTATTTAAAGCAAATCGCTTTCATCAAATTCTTCTTCAGGATCATCATAAAGCATTCCAGTCATTGGATTATCTTTAGAATGTTTTGCACCTGTTTTTAAAATATGGTCAGCTTCCTCAAGTGAAGTAGCCTCAAGAGATTTAAAAGTTCTAACAAAATTAATAGCAACATCAGATTGTGGATTTTCGAAAATCTCATCAACGTCACCGACCTCATGAACTTTACCATTTTCCATAATCGCAACACGATCGCATATTAATCTTACAATACTCATAGTGTGGGTAATCAAAACGATTGTCTTTCCTTGATCGCGATTGACTTTTCTAAGAAGTCTAAGAACTTGAAGAGTTGTCTCTGGGTCTAGCGCTGATGTAGCTTCATCGGCTAAAATAATATTTGGATTTGTTGCAAGAGCACGCGCAATTCCTACACGTTGTTTTTGACCGCCACTTAATTGAAGAGGATAGTTTTTTGCTTTTGATTTGATTTTTACGAAATCTAAAAGTCCATTTACACGTGTGTCGATTTCATCTGCAGATAGCTGAGATTCTTTGTCGATTGTTAGTGGATATTTGACATTATCATAAACTGTTTTAAAATTAAATAAGTTGAAATTTTGGAAAACCATTCCAATATCTTTTCTCGCTTTTTTTAGATCGGTACGACTAATTCCATCCATACGAATTCCGTCGACAACGATTTCACCAGTGTCAGCTGTTTCTAATGCGTTTATTAGACGCACTAAAGTTGATTTACCTGCACCGGATTTTCCGATTATACCAAAAATCTCACCTTGTTTAATTTCAAGGTTGATATCTTTTAAAACTTGATTCTCTTTGCCTTTTTTATCGCGAGAGTGGAAAGTTTTATTCACATCTTTTAATGTGATAATGTTTTCAGTTTCATTAGTTTGTTTTGTCATAATCTTATTTGTGAATTAAATAGTAGAGCTACATTTTGATATGCAACTCTACTATTATTATATATTATTATTTGTCAGAATTTTTATATTGTAATTCCATTTCTTTTGTGATTCGATTTAACTCATCAACAGAAGTGTCAGTTACAAGAATAACATTCTCACCATTTCCTTCAATGATAGCATCTTTAAATGCTTGTGAAGCTGAAGCGATTTCGACAACTTTTTTGTAAACAGCATTATCTTTATCTGCTTCGCGAGTTACCCAAACATTGATGAAACGCTCAGTATAACCAAGATTATCTCCATCTTCATTTCCTAATGAGTCAGATAATTCATAATCTGGATTTTCTGTAACATAATCATTGTTCACTACAGCACCAACGATTGTTGGATCTTTAAGCATTGTAGAAGTTGTATTAGCTTTAACAGATTTTACAATTACTTTTGATTCATCAAGATTGATATCATCAGTTGTTACATATTCTGTATCGTCAGCATCTAATACGATTAGTTCTAGGCTTGCTAATAAATGAATAGCGCGCGAGCTATTTGTTTCATCATCAGGAATTACAACTGTATCACCTTTTTTGATATCATCAAGTGATGAGATTTCAAGTGATTTGTTTGGATAAAAACCGATTGGGTAAATTGCTGTCGCACCAATTGCTACAAGTGTATCATCATTTGCCACGTTATGATTAGCAAGATAATCAATATGTTGGAATAGGTTTAGATCTAATTCGCCACGAGCTGTTGCTGGATTTTCATCTGTGTAATTTGAAAAGTCAACAAATTCTACAAAGACACCTCCTTTTTCTAATTCAGATTTTAGAACATCGTATTGTGGATCAGATGATCCAACAACACCAATTTTTACAGGATTAGATTCTGTACCCTTTTCAGCATCTTCTGAACTAGAGCTTGAACCACAACCTGCAAGTGTCATTGAAATAACTAATGCACATACTGCCGCTAAAATGGTTAATACTTTCTTTATTTCTATTGTGTTTATATTTTTCATAGTATGATTATTATACACTAAAAAATTATTATATATAATAATATACATAGTTTATAGGTATACTATTTTTATAACCGATAAACACTGGGGTTTATGGGAATTTTACTAAGTCTTGGGTATAATTTAAGATATTTTTACGCAGTCCAGAGATTTAATTTAAGATATTTTACGCAGTCCAGTGATTTAATTTAAGATATTTTTACGCAGTCCAGAGATTCGCGTCTAGCTGTTTTTTTATAAAAATTTCTAAAAATGGAAAATAATTTTCTATATCATCATAAGTATAATTATTCAAAAAGTCGACAGCATAATTTTCAGAATTCAAAAATATTTCGTAATCTTTCAAGAAACTAAAATAATAGAAATTGCTAAATTTTCCATGTTGAGTTGATCCTGTTATATCACCCTCTCCCCTCATTTGCAAATCGATTAAAGCGATTTGAAATCCATCATTAGTATTGGCAATTTTTTGTAAGCGATCGATTTTGAGATTTATAAGATCTTCATCTGTATCTTCATCTGTATCTAAATTTGATTCGAGATTATGCTCAAAAAAACATAGCGGCTTTAGCTCATTATTTTTAGTTTGTATTTTTTGTATAGGTTGAGCCGGCTGTGATTCTTCGTCTGCCCAAGGATCCGGATTATAAGGTACTGGATTATAAGCTACTGGATCTTCCGCTACGGCAACAGATTTATCAGTCGCGGTTTGAGTTGTAGCAGATTCGGATGTTCCTTTGCCTCGTCCGATTCGGCCTCTAATTTGATGTAGCGAAGAAGCGCCAAAATAATTTGCATCTAAAATAATCATTAAATCAGCATCTTTAATATCTATTCCAACTTCAACAATTGATGAGCAAATTAAAAGTTCAATTTTATGATTCGAAAACAGTTTTATAGTTTTTTCTTTCTCATCACTATCCATTGATCCGTGAAGTTTTCCTATTTTAAAATTTTCAAACTGCTTAGAATGTGTAAGTTTTTCAAAAACAGACTCCACACTGGCAATAGTGTTTTTAACTTCAGAATCTACACTGGCAATAGTGTTTTGCGCATCAGAATCCCCATTAAAATCGACTTTAGAATCCACACTAGAATCCGCATTATTTTCTAATAAATCAACTTTGACTTTTACATGTGGTGCTACAACGAAAACCAATTTCCCTGAATTAATATATTCAACAGCAGTTTCCCACATTTTATTTGTATCTGAAATTGATTGTCTCGAGACAACATTTGTAGTAATTTCTCGCGAAATAAATATTTCTGGTTTTTTGATAGTTGTAACTTTTATATGATTCATAAGTGATTTCACAACAGAACGAGGAATTGGCGTCGCAGAAACGATTAAGCTATGTGGAGATTTATTCGTTACAATACTAACTGGTTTTGTGACTTTCTCACGCTGATCAACTCCAAATTTATGAAATTCATCAATGATTGAATACGCTAAATTATAGAATTTCGTTGAATCTGAGAGAACAGAATGTGTACCTATAATTAAATTTACTTTTCCATTTTTAATATCATCTAATAAGATTTGTTTATGTTTTTCTGGAATATTTCCTGTTAATAAACCGACTTTTACTTTATCATTTAATTTTAATTTGGTGATTAAACTTGTAATGCTCTGATAATGCTGATTGGCTAATAATTGAGTAGGCGCAGTGAATGTTACTTGTGCATTTTCATTTAAGAGCACTGTTAAAGCACTCATTAGGCATACTACTGTTTTTCCAGAACCAACATCACCTTGCAAAATTCTATTCATTGGAATATCATTTGCAAGATCTAAATTCAATTCATCAATCGCATTTATTTGAGATGGAGAAAGTTTGTATGGCAATTTATTAATTAAATCATTTAATATTTTTTCATTTATATTAAATTTTTCAGCGACACCAACTGGTGTAATATCATATAATTTTTTGAAAGAAATCTGAAGTATTAAAGCTTCTATTTTCTTAAATTCTTCGCGTGCATTTTCATAATCATGAATTGAATTTGGGATATGTAGATGTTTAATTATTTTAAACCACTCATTAATATATTTGTATTCCTCTCGATCCGTTTCGACATGAGTTGACCAATTTTCTTCCAAAAAAGGTATTAATTCATGCATAGTTTTTTGCATTATATTTGTAGTAAGAGCACCTTGTTTATGATAAACTGGCGAAGGCTTTAATAAATCGTTTTTTATATCTTCAAAAGTTTTTTCACCCAAAAATTCTTGATCTAATATTTTATATTTTGGATGGGTAAAATTAAACTGATCATTGAATTGATTTGTTTGACCATATACAATATAATTTTGTCCGACAATAAAATCTTTTTTTAATGAGAATAAGTAGCGCGTATTTGTAGAAAAAAATGTTGCTTTGCTCGTATTATTAATGCTTGGATTTGCACGAATTTTAGTACCAGGAATATCTCCAAATATTGATTTATCAATTTGTTTGAATTTTAATTCCAATCGAGATTTTCCTTTGGTTATAGCAATTTCACAATCTTCTAGCTCAGCTAAAATCGCATAACTTCCAAGCTCAAGATTTTGTATTTTTACAAGTTCGTATGGCTGTTCATATCTGAATGGAAAATAATATAATAAATCAATTAATATATTTATATCAGCTTTTTTAAATTGATTAATTCGGCGCGTGGTTAATCCTGTATTATTTGTATCATCCTCTTTTATTCGAGATAATGGAGAATCTAAATTATATAAACCAAAATATTTATTCATATTATCCTCCTTTATTAAAAGGATTATAGCATAAAAAATATAGCTAGGTTTTTGAGGGCCGACCGCCGCCTAATAAAAGGTTTCGTACAAAAAATTTTCGTAGCGAAAGAATGTTTCGTGTGAAAAAATGTTTACGGCATTTCCGCTAAAAATACTTTTGATTTTTCAAAAGTACTTGCAACTTGCGACTCTGCAACTCTTACATCAATTAATTTAAAATAATCAATTTGAGGCTTAGCTAATTCAATTTCACTTTCAACAGAATCACCTTTTAGAAACATCATTGTACCTTTTGAATGCATAATTGGTGCTGACATATTTATTAGTTCATCAAGTTTTGCTACAGCTCTTGAGATAACTACATTATATCCAGGCTGAGGAGGAAAATCCTGAATTCTATTATTAAATACGCGTACGTTTTTTAAATCAAGTTCATGTACCACATAATTTAACCATTCAGCACGTTTACCCATAGGCTCAATTAAGTCTACTGTGTAATTTTTATAGTCAGGAATATTTTCAAGCATAATAGCTAATACAATTCCTGGGAGTCCAGCTCCGCTACCTATATCGGCAACGAATGAACTAGGTGGTTCAAAATTTAATGCATTAATTTTTCCAGTAAAACCTCTTTGAAAAACGCCTGTATAATAGGAAATTGTAAACTGATTAATTAGTGAAGCAGAGTTTGCAATATGTCTCTCCCAGATCTTCGGTTTTTCATTAGGACCTAATAATCCAAACTGAGCACAGTTAGCTTCTAAAAGTTTTGCGTAGTCATAAATCTTTTGAAATGATAAACCGAAATATGCAGAAAGTTCGCGTTTTAGTTGGTCATTATTTTCGATATTAACAGCCATATCTTTGAAATATAATGCATCAATTTCTTTTAAGGAAATCGGATCTCTTAATAGATTTGTAACAAATGTAGTTTTTAAATCAGCAGGATTTTTTGACGATTGATCATTTGAATCGGATTTATTAATTATTTTTTTTATTTTACTTGATTTACCCATAAATATTATTTTACCATTTGAATATTAAAAAAGAGTGATTTAGAATTAAAACTTACTTAATATATATTACAATTCAATTGCTTTAAATTCAATTGTGAGATTTCCAATATGAGTCATTAGCCCAGCTTGTGTCACGAAATTTCCTTGATTAATAGCAATTGCTAAGCAATAAACTGAGTTTAAAAATATAATTGGTTCAGATTTATCGACATCAGCAAATGTATTACCATATCTGATAATATTAGAATAAACAGTATTTTCATGAGCTTTAATTTTAACTAGGAAATCTGTACCAGCTGGAAGATTAAGTTTTTTGAAATCCGAGTTTGTAATATTTGTCCAAAGATTTCCAAACTGCGCATCCATTGTGTCAACATTTCCAGAAATAGTTTTTGAATTAGTATCAATATTAACAGGCAAAATATCTAAAGTTTTTGCATCTTCAATTTACTTAATTTCGAATGTATCTAAATCAAGTTTCCCTGAAGCTAGCAGGGCTCCAACAGGTGCATACAAATCTCTTCCATGAAAAGTATTACTATCTCCAGTGTCTTTTCTCATATATTTTTCTTGGTCAATTTTCCAAATATTTTTTATTCCAAGAGATTCTTTTAGATGAGTTAAGGCACCATTATCTGGCGTTACTAAAAAGTGATTTGTTTCGGTTTGAACAATAATACTATCGCGCTGTGATCCAACACCAGGATCCACAACCGACACAAATACTGTACCAGATGGCCAAAATTTAACCGATTGAAATAATCTATATGATGCTTGAAAAATATTGAACGGAGGAATATCATGAGTCAAATCATAAATTTTCAAATCAGGATTTACACCTAAAGCTATACCATACATTGCTGCTACAGCTCCATCAATTTTGCCAAAATCAGTTTGTATCACTAGCATTCCATTTGTATTTATATCTGTCATTTTATTTCCTTTTCTAATTTATTCGTTAGTTAAAAATTCTTTTAATTCTTGAGTTTTTGGATGATCAAAAATCTCTTCAGGTGTCCCCTGTTCTTTAATTTTACCATTATGCAAAAATATTACTTTATTTGAAACATTTTTTGCAAAACTCATTTCATGGGTTGACATCAGAACTGTAACGCCATCATTTTTTAAATCCGAGACTAATCCCAAAACATCTTTGACAAGTTTTGGATCTAGAGCGCTCGTGATTTCGTCAAGCAAAAGAAGTTTTGGATTAGTGGCTATGGCACGAATTATGGCAACGCGCTGTTGTTGTCCCCCAGAAAGTCTATCAGGATAAGAGTCTGCAAATTCTTCAAGACCAATTTTAGATAGTAATTTTTTGCCAGTTATATCAGCCTCAGATTTCTTAATTTTCTTAATATGCCTCAAACCTAGTGTGACATTATCGAGTACAGTAAGATGTGGAAAAAGATTATAAGCCTGGAATACTACGCCAATTTCGGATCGAACTTTATCTTTATTAATTGATGGATCGACAATATCCTCACCTTGTAAATAGATTTCTCCATCATCAATTTGCTCAAGAAGGTTGATGCATTTTAGGAGTGTTGATTTGCCGGAACCCGATGCGCCAATTACTGTAACAACTTCATGGAAATCTATATTAAATGATAAATCATCGAGAATAGTTTTTTCAGCATAAGATTTTTTGAGATTTTTTATTTCCAATAAATGTTTTTCAGCCATTATAATTCACCACCTTGATTAATTTCTCTATTTTGAATTTTCTTATTATACCAGTCTGATAGGGCTATAAATGGTAGCGAAAATAGAATAAATAAAAACGCTGCTACAACATACGGCGTAAAATTAAAACTATGTGCTACTTCAATTTGCGCAGATCTTACGGCATCGATAATACCCAAAACCGAAACCAATCCAACATCTTTTTGAAGTGAAATAAAATCATTCATAAGCGCTGGAATTATTTTTCGAATAGCCTGCGGAAGAATAATGAGCGCCATAGTTTTTCGTGCGGATAATCCAAGACTTCGAGCAGCCTGAATTTGCGAAGGATGAATCGACTCTATACCACTTCGAATCACCTCAGATACAAAAGCTGAATAAGCTAAAATAAGCGCGATACTTCCTAGAGTAATAGCCTGTGTAGATTTGAAAATATGAAGTCCGGGAACTCCAAATCCGATTAAATATAATAGCACCAATATTGGCGTGCCTCTCATTATTGTCGTAAAAACTAATGCAAAAATTCGCAATGGAAAAAGAACCGGAGCTTTGCTTGTTCGAATAATTGCTAAAGTTGGAGCAAGAATTATCACACCAACAAGCACAATGCAAAGTATTTTTATATTAATTAAAAGTCCTTTGAATACTACTGGAAGTGAGCTTAAAAAATATTCTTGATTAAAGAAAGATTTTTTTACAGTCTCCCAGCCAGCACTTGTTTTTAATAAAATAATTATCACAACAACTAAAACTATTAAAGAAATAATTGATATTAAAGTTGATTTAATAACTTGTTTTTTTCGATAGCTTCTGCGCTCTAATTCAATTGGGCTGATCTCATTATTTGTGTTACTCATTTTGTAACCTCACTTAATATACCCCTCTAATTAAAGAAGGGTACATTATTATTATTTTAATGTAGCTACTGAGCCTGAGCCAGAAAGATATTTACTTTCTAGTTCATCTAGTGTTCCTGCAGATTTTAGCTTATCTAAAGCATCATTTACAGGTGAAACAAGTGGTGAGTCTTTAGGGAACAAAATTGATAAAGAATCATTTGTTAAGTCTTCTTCGTCTGAAGGAAGTTTACCAATAATTACGCCATCATCGAACTCTACGCCAGCTGTAAAAATGCAAGAAACCAAATCGTTTACTAATGCATCAGCTTGACCAACCATCACTGCTTGTTTGGCAGCGTCTACATCATTATACACACTGATTTGTGACTCATCAAAATATTTAGCTGCAATTTCGTAGCTTATTGTACCAGAAGCAACAGCAATTTTTGCATCTTTCAATTCATCCAATGATTGTGCATTTGCAAATTGTGAATCTCCATTAACTACAATTGCTTGCTCGCCTAATAGATAAGGTGTTGAGAAACTTACAGATTGTTCGCGCTCAGCAGAAGGTGAATATTGTTGAATATTGAAATCAAAGTTTTTATCACCAGGTGCGATTGCTTCTTCAAAACCAGTACGTATCCAAACAATATCTTCAGGCGCAAAGCCTAATTCTTTAGCGATATCGCAAGCAAGTTCAGCCTCAAATCCTTCGCAGTTTTCTGGTGCATCATCAGCTACCCATGGCTCATAAGTTGGAAGACCTGTAGCAATTGTGATTTTTCCTTCAGTTACATAATCAGATTTTTTTGCATCATCTGCATTTTCATTTGAACTGCCGCAACCTGCTAAAAATAATGTTGAGAAAAACATCATCATCATTAAAGAGATTGCAATTTTATGTACTGATAATTTATTTATTTTTTTCATATCGACTCCTTAATTTAAATGATATGAAATATAGTATAACATAAAAATTTTATAATGTATTAAAATATACCAAAAAGGTATGTTATTATTTTTTGGTACTATTTTTGAGAAGTTTTATAGCTAATTATAGATTTGGGAATTAACAATAATACTGTAATAAATAAAAACAAAAATACCAAATTATGTTCAAATCCATCAGCGAAAAAAAACCCTGTTATAATTCCCATAAAGTACATAATGGCTCTATCAAGAATCGCTTCTTTTGATTTAATATTTTTCATTATTGTTTACCTGCGCTTTCTACAAAAGTTCTTTGTAATAAATATCATTATACAGTAATTATATATATATATGTATATTTCTTATGAATTTGTTATTGGTTTTTAGGGGCAATATACCGATTTTGAACATTTTTGGTGTTTTTTGGGGTCAAAATGTTCAAAATCGGTATATTGCCCCCTGTTTTTTTTGGTACAAATATTGGGGATTTTAGTGCACAACATACTGAAATAATAATTACTATGAAATATTTTATTTTATGTTATAATTTAAGTACACATAAAGTTCCATTTCTATCATGCCCCGATAGCCCAATGGTAGAGGCGTTCGGCTCAAACCCGATCCAGTGTGGGTTCGAGTCCCACTCGGGGTACGAGATCAATTGTTGAAAACATCTCTGCGAGATTTTTCAATGCCTTGGTCAATTGTTAAAAACATCTCTGCGAGATTTTTCAATGCCTTGGTCAATTGTTGAAAACATCTCTGCGAGATTTTTCAATGCCTGGGTCAACTGCGCACAGATTATAATTAGGAAGGTAGAATCCAAATGACATTTAAGCCACTAATAGAACATAATATTCTGGGTATAACAGACCAAGTCGAACTGGATCGTCAGGAAGAACTTATCACTAAAAGCAAAGCAAAACAGTTGTTTGATAGTGGTGATATTAACAAAATTGAAGTTGGCACTTTTACTGGTCTTTCTGATATTCACAAGTATTTATTTAGCGACATTTATGATTTTGCTGGTAAAATTCGTCAAGACAATATGTCAAAAGGTAATACTCGCTTTGCTCCCGTTATATATCTACATGAAGCGGTTGAAACTGTAGCAAAAATGCCTGAAAATACTGCTGAACAGATTGTCGAAAAGTATGTAGAAATGAATGTAGCGCATCCTTTTAGAGAGGGCAATGGGCGGGCTACCAGAATATGGTTGGACTTAATTTTCAAAAGAACTTTTGGAAAAGTTATTGACTGGAATAAAATTGGCAAGGATGAATATATGGATGCGATTATTTTATCGATGACCGATAGTGATAGAATTAAAGCCATGATCAATGATGCATTAGTGGATAATGTTGATGAAAGAAGCCTGTATATAAGCGGTATAGATGTAAGTTATTTTTATGAG
>JAISKS010000093.1 GCA_031260825.1 Bifidobacteriaceae bacterium | reverse complement strand
CATTCAAATATGACCCCGGCAACAGCTTAAAAATAATATATAATAGAAATAAAATAATAATAGGAGAGAAAAATGATATTAGCAGAATTAACAGGAAATATATCAACAGTAGGATACGGCTTAGCAGCGATTGGACCTGGTATTGGTCTTGGTATCATCATCGGTAAAACAATCGAAGGTATGGCTCGTCAACCTGAGGCTGCAGGTAAACTTCAAGGAATGATGTTTATCGGTCTAGGTTTCGTTGAGATTCTTGCCCTAATCGGTCTTGTTTTAGTATTCATCGCGTAATTAGCTTAAGACAAAATATAGATTAAAATGAATATTTTAGAGCCAATATATCTAGCTAGTAGCAAGGTTATATTTGCTGCGTCAGAAGTTACAGGTACAGAAGCCGGTGAAGGATCTGGCACTGAGCATGAAGGTATAGATTTATTTCTTCCTGAGCGCAGTGAGATCTTTTGGTCTTTTGTATGTATCGTAATACTTGCGATTGCTTTTTATAAGTACATTTTACCAACATTTTATAAAATGCTTGATGAGCGCCAAAAACAAATTGATGGCCAAATTCGTGAAGCTTCACAAATGGTAAAAGATGCTGAAGAAAAACTTTCTAAGTATAATTCAATGATGGAGAATGCTTCAAAAGAAGCTACAGAAATCAAGAACGATGCTAAAGAACAAGCTGCAAAGATTGTATCTGATGCAACTGACGAAGCGAAACAAAAAGCTAAACAAATCGAACTTAACGCTGAAAGAAGTGTTGAAGTAGCGACTAAACAAGCTTATCAAGCGCTAAAAGTTAAGATATCTGATATGTCATTAAACGTAGCATCAATAATTCTAAAACAGAATCTAAAATTAGATGATTCTTCTAAAAAGAATATTGAAACTACAATTAAAGAATTAGAAAAAACTGATTTCAAATATACAAATTAGTAATATTTTATGAGTAAGTAATATGCAAAGTAGTATTTTAGATTCGAGAACATTAGAAAATTCTGACTTTATGATCAAGATGAAAGAGTATTTCAATCGCGATCCTGAAGCTAGCTATTATCTTGGTCGCGAATTAATGATTACTTCTCATACAATAGAGCAAAACCCATCAGTATTGCGCGATTTATGCAATATTTCAAGAACACCTGCAGATAAATCAAAACTTCTATATGGTTTACTTCATGGAAAATTTGAAACTGATCAATCACTTGATATTGCTATTGCACTTTGCGATTATAATTGGTCAAAGAGTTTTTCTATAATCAATGCTCTTGAAGTTCTCGGAATTTACGCAGCTGCAGCTTCGGCTCTAATGGATAAAAAATATAATCTAGTTGCAACTGAACTTTTCGAAATCGAGCGTCTTATAATAAAATATTCAAGCGAGCATTCTGTAAATGTAAATGGTCGTAATGTTCGCGAATGGCTTAGTGATAAAAATATCAATGAAATCGAAAGAGATACTCTTATTGCTCAGCTTTTTGATGGTAAAGTTGACAGAATCTCACTTATGCTAGCACAGTATTCTGTTAGATGTTTGCGTAAAAAACGTTATATCGCAACTTTACGTTGGGTGAGAGATATTGTAGCAAGATTTACAGATTTATTTATTGCTCAGGTGACTTCAGCAAAAGAATTGACTGATTCAGAGCTTCAGCAAATTGATGATATTTTGACTGAAAAATATAGTCATGAGGTACAACCTTATAATGTAATCGATGAGGATATTATCGGTGGATTCATTATACAGGTTAGTGACGATGTGATCGATTTAAGTATCGATTCAAAACTTAGAAAATTTAAAAATAATATGGATATATAATTGGAGAAAAAATGGCAGAAGTAGTAGTATCAGCAGATGAAATCAGAAATGCACTAAGCTCATTTATTGAGTCTTATGACCCAGGAAAAGATGTAGCAAAAGAAATAGGTCGTGTTACAACTGCAGCAGACGGAATTGCGCATGTTGAAGGTCTTCCAAGTGCAAAAGCATCTGAGCTTTTAGAATTTGAAGATGGTACAATCGGAATGGCGATGAACCTTGATGTTGACGAAATCGGTACAGTTATTCTTGGCGATTATGCTCATATCGAAGAAGGTCAAACTGTAAAACGTACTGGCGAGGTTCTTTCTGTACCTGTTGGCGATGGATATTTAGGACGCGTTGTTGATCCTATGGGACGTCCAATCGATGGTTTAGGAGAAGTAAAATGCGATAAACGCCGCGTACTTGAAGCTCAGGCTCCTGGTGTTATGCAACGTCAATCTGTGCATGAGCCACTTCAAACTGGTATTAAAGCTATCGACGCTATGACACCTATTGGTCGTGGACAACGTCAGCTTATTATTGGTGACCGTAAAACTGGTAAAACAGCTATTGCTCTTGATACAATTATTAACCAAAAATCTGAATGGGAAACTGGCGATCCAAAACGCCAAGTTCGCTGCATATATGTAGCTATTGGACAAAAAGGTTCTACAATTGCTGGTGTGAAATCTGCTCTTGAAGAAGCTGGTGCAATGGAATATACAACAATTGTTGCGTCTCCTGCATCTGATTCAGCTGGTTTCAAATATCTTGCTCCTTATACAGGTTCTGCGATTGGTCAGCACTGGATGTATGAAGGCAAACATGTGCTTATTATATTTGACGATCTTACAAAACAAGCTGAGGCATACAGATCTGTATCACTTCTACTTCGTCGTCCACCAGGCCGCGAGGCTTATCCTGGAGATGTTTTCTATCTTCATTCACGTCTATTAGAGCGTTGCGCAAAACTTAGCGAAGAGCTAGGCGGCGGTTCAATGACTGGTCTACCTTTCATTGAAACTAAAGCAAATGACGTATCTGCTTATATTCCTACAAATGTGATTTCGATTACTGATGGACAAATCTTCCTTCAATCTGACTTATTCAATGCTAATCAACGCCCTGCTGTTGACGCTGGTATTTCAGTTTCTCGTGTTGGTGGAGATGCTCAAACTAAAGCTATGAAAAAAGTAGCTGGTACAGTACGTACTGATTTAGCTAGTTACCGTGAGCTACAAGCTTTTGCTATGTTTGCTTCCGATCTAGATCCTGTATCAAAAGCTAAACTTGAAAGAGGCGAGCGTTTAACTGAGCTTTTCAAGCAAAATCAATATCAACCTTTCCCATTTGAAGATCAAGTAGCTTCAATTTGGGCTGCTTCAAATGGATATTTGGATAAAATTCCTGTAACAGAAGTTAGACGTTTTGAATCTGAAATGCTTACATATCTAAAACAAAAATCATCTGTTTTAGCTGATATCGAAAAAGCGCGCGATTTAACTGATGCTATCGAAAGCGAACTTAAAAAACAAGTTGAAGCTTATGCAAAAACTTTCTATTCTGAAAAACCAGAATTAGGTCCTGGGTTTGTTGACGAGAAATTAGAAACTACTCGCGAACAAGAAACAGTAGAAAAAATCGAAAAATAATTTATATAATAATTTATACGGAGCAAAATAATGGCAAGTTTAATTCAATTTAAAAGACGAATTGCATCAACGTCGTCTCTTGCAAAAATCTTTAAAGCACAAGAATTGATCGCTGCAAGTCGTATCGCTCATGCTCGTGAATTAAAAGAAAACTCTGAATATTATGCTGATTCTATTTCAAGAGCTGTGATATCACTCGCTACACATGCTGATATTAATCACCCTATGACTAGAGAGAGAAAAGAAATCAAAAATGCTGGTATTTTAGTTGTTTGCTCTGATCGCGGTATGGCTGGTGCTTATTCTTCAACACTTATTCGTGAGACAGAAAAACTAAAAAGAGAGCTTCAAGAAAAAGGTCTTAATGTTGAATTATATGTTTCTGGAAAGCGCGGAGAATCTTATTATAAATTCCGTGATATCCCATTAGCAGGAGTTTGGACTGGAAAATCTGATATGCCAAATGCTGAAAGAGCTAATGAAATTGGTAAAAAACTTGTGACAGATTATCTTAGCGAAGACCCTGAAACTCGTATTGATCAGCTCTATATTGTATGTATGAAATTCGTTAATACAGTTAAGCAGCATCCTCGCATTATCAGAATGTTACCTTTAAAACTCGAAACTGTAACACTTGATGAAAATGGAAATGTAAAAGATACAGCTACAGGTAAAGCGCATAATCCGCCACCTACTTATGAATTTGAGCCAAGCGTGGAAGATGTTTTGGATGCGATTTTCCCAAGATATGTATCATCTCGACTTCATGAATGTATGCTTGAATCTGCACTTTGCGAGACTGCATCTCGTCAGCAAGCAATGCATACAGCTAATGATAATGCATCTGAACTTGTTGATGATTTGGTTCGTAAATTAAATAAAGCACGTCAGGCTGTTATTACAAATGAGCTTACAGAAATCGTATCATCTGCAGACGCGCTTAAAGAAGATAAACACTAAAGTAGAAGACAAGAGCTAAACTAGAGATAAGAATTAGAAATTTTAATATAAGAGATAGAAAAGGATAAGAAAATGACAGATAATAATCAAGTTATTGGTAGAGTTGTTAGAGTAATTGGGCCTGTTGTGGATATTGAATTCCCACCAGAACATTTACCAGAGCTTTATACTGCACTTCACACAGATATTACAGGAGCAAATGGAAGCGATGATAAAACATCTATTACAATTACGCTCGAAGTTGAACAACATCTTGGTGATTCTATCGTTCGTGCAATTTCACTAAAACCTACTGACGGTCTTTCACGCGGTGGAATAGTAACAAGCACTGGCTCACCTATTACTGTACCTGTTGGTGATATCACAAAAGGTAAAGTATTTAATGTTACAGGTGAAGCGCTAAACTTAAAACCAGGCGAGAAATTTGAGCCTGATACACGCTGGTCAATTCACCGCAATCCACCTCCATACGATGAGTTGGAATCTGAAACACAAATGTTTGAAACAGGTATTAAAGTTATCGACCTTCTAACACCTTATGTACAAGGTGGAAAGATCGGATTATTCGGTGGTGCGGGCGTTGGTAAAACAGTGCTTATCCAAGAAATGATTCAGCGCGTGGCATTAAACCACGGCGGTGTGTCAGTGTTTGCTGGCGTTGGAGAGCGTACTCGTGAAGGTAACGACTTAATCAAAGAAATGGAAGAAGCTGGCGTTTTTGATAAAACTGCATTAGTATTCGGTCAAATGGATGAGCCACCTGGAACACGTCTAC
>JAISKS010000092.1 GCA_031260825.1 Bifidobacteriaceae bacterium | reverse complement strand
TATATATATATATATAATACACGAAAAATCGAATTAATATACACTCGGAAACTTAAAATTGGTTAAGTTATATTAATGTTTAGCGATTCGATTGCAAACATCTTCTCCAAAAACTTTTTTGAATCCAGGAGTGATATGTTCGCGAATTAGAGAGCGCATTGAATTATATGAATCATCATCAGAATATTTATTTGTAGGGTCATCGTAAAAATCAATTAATTCTATTTTACAAATTTCAGTAGTGTCTTGGCGTGATACTGATGATAAAAATGGACGTTTAAAAATCACATCATTATATAATAAAGAATCATTCATAAATAAATGAAGATCTAAATTAGCATCGCCAGAATTTGCCTTATTCAAATTTGCCTTGTTCATATTGGACTTGTTCAAATTGGCCTTGTTCAAATTTGCTAGGTGAAAAATCACGGTTTCAAATTGATCATCTGAAGTATGCCCGAGCAATACATAATCTAAATTTTGGAGCTTCACATATTCACTCATCGCATCATATCTTGCGGTTCTGGCTCCAGCTTCATATCCATCTTTTTCTACATTAACTGTAACATTTAATATTTCAGATTTTACTCCGATTTTAGAGCAGTTTTCTTTAGCTTCTTCAGCGATCTTTTCGCTACTAGATGATAGATTATGATTGACAATAATAGCTACTAATTCGATTGTTGCATTATGTTTTTTTATATAAGAATTGATTGCTCTTTTTGTTACTATTAATAGAGCCAGCGAATCTCTTCCGCCAGATACAGCCACTCCGATTTTTAGATTTACATTGCTGAGTTTCTTATTATTTTTTTCAGCATCAAAGTATACTGATGGTAAAATATTAGTGATTGTGCCTAATGCATTTTGATATGATTTTGATTTTTCATATTTCATTTTTTAATAAGACAAGAGGTACAATTTATAATGAATTAATCAGATCTTTTATTTGATTTTGAATCGCAGCATAAGTTGCTAAATCACCTGATCTAAGTGCTGTATCAGCGCTTGAAGAAAGCTCTTTTAATTTGGCAATTTTATCTTCATTTGTCGCAGAATTTGAGCTAGAAGAATTTGAGCCGGTAGAATCACTTGAATCCGTTGCGCCGGTAGAGTCGGTTGAGTCGTCAGGATTAGTAGCGGATGAAGAGTCGGAAGCTTTATCGGTTGATGCTGTAGCGTTCGAAGCAGTATCAGCTCCTCCCCCAAATACTTGGTTTAATGCGTCGTCTAAAGTATCGGCAAAACCGACTTTATCTCCGAAAGAAACGAGTACTTTTTTAAGTAATGGGAATGATGTGTTTGATGAAGATTTGACATAAACTGGCTGAATATAAACAAGTCCGCCGGCAAGAGGAAGTGTCAATAAATTTCCACGCATCACAGTTGTAGAGCCTGATTGAAGCAGATTGAGTTGAGTCGATACTGTTGCATTTGCATTGAAATTATTTTGCGCTTGACCTGGTCCTGGTACTGTTGAATTTTTAGGAAGTTCAAGCAATCGAATTGTACCATAATTTTTTCCAACAACTCCAGCCTCATTTCCAGCGTCACTATCAACTGATAAAAATCCAGTAAGAATTTCGCGAGTTGAGCTTCCTCCAGGAATGAAAGATGAGGTTAATGAGAAAACGGCATTTTCCATTTCTTTGGTTTTTAGAGTTAAATAATATGGAGGTTGATTTTTTGAATTCGAAGCCTTAGTAGATGTTGATGACGATGATGAATTAGAAGACGTAGCAGTAGCGTCGCTTGTAGGATTTAATGCGACTGCCCAGAAATCTTCGCCCGAGAAAAACTGTGATGGATCTGTCACATGATATTTTGCAAGCAAGCTTCTTTGTACTTTGAATAAATCTTCTGGATATCTAAAATGGCTCATTAAATCGCCCGAAACCTCATCTAAACCAGCAAGTTTTGTATTATAAATTTTTGAATAAGTATCTAAAATTGGGTCGTCTTGCCATTTATAAAGTGTTACGGATCCGTCATAAGCGTCGACAACTGCTTTTACAGAATTTTTTAAATAACTTGATTTTTTAGAATCTAGCGATTCAACAGATGATGAAGATGAAGTGATTGTGTCTGTTGTTTCGGCGCCCAAATCAACTTGTTTTGAATAAGGATATGAAGCTGATGATGTATAGCAATCAATAATGTACTTCACACGTCCGTCAACAACAGCAGGGTAAACTCGCCCATCTGTGATTAAATATGGAGCAGCTTTTTCAACTCTTTCTGCAGGATCACGATCATATAAAATTTGTGAATCAGTTGTTACACGCTCTGAGAAAAAGATCTGATCTGATTTAAATAAGATCGCATACATTAATCGAATTAGTGGGTTAGAGATTTTTGGTCCGCCGTTTCCTTCATAAGTTGTAGTAGCACCGCCAGCCTGATCAGTAGGGTAATCGAATTCCCAAGATGCGTTTTCGCCATCATCAGATTTTTGTCCCACGATGGAATAATCAGGAGCGTTTGGTGAGAAATAAATTCTTGGTTCGTAGTTTTCTTCGGTTGTAAGAAGTCCAGTAGTCGGAATATCTTTTTCATAAAACTTAGGTTTTCCGTCAGATTCTATCGCGTTTCCGTAAGCTGCGACAACACCAAAACCGTGAGTATAAACTGTATGATCATTAGTCCAATTTCGCTGATCATTTCCACTCAAATTAATTTCTCTTGCGGCAATTAATGTATCAAAAGTTTTCTTGGCACCATTATCATCAAATGTATATTTGTCGACAGAAAGTGTATCTGCGAAATTATAATATTGTTTAGTTTGTTGAATTTGTTTAAATGTAGGTGATACAATTTGAGGGTCGAGTAAACGAATTTGGTTCGCAGTTTCGGCGTCTTGTTTTAGCGCATCAGCACTTGTACCTTCTGTGACATTATACGATGTCATCTTAACATCATCAAGCCCCCAAGCCTGACGAGTAGCGTCAATATTATATTGAATATAAGGTTTTTCCAAACTCTGAGCATTCGGATTTACATATAAACGCTGAACAATAATTGGGATTAAACCAACAGCAAGAAAACTAATTACTGCATAAATAATTTCTCCGCCAATCAAAAATGTAACTGGGTTAACTGTAACTTTTTTATTCACAATATCTAAATTATTTTTCTTTGTAGCATTAGCAATAATTATAAATAAAACTGCGAAAACAATTAAATAAACAGTCATAATTAAATATGATGGAGATACAATATTAATATCAGTCCATTCGCCGCCAGTGATTCGTTCACCGTTTTTTAATAGGAGAGCAAATCTTGAAAGATATGTTTCGGCAGCTTGAAAAACAATAAATAATGTGACTAAAAAGATCATAGAATTCATTGGAGTTTTTTCAATAATAGAATGTTGATTTGAAATTTTAGTATATCGAATTCCGCCGAAAAATAAACCAATCGCAATCACGCCGATTAAAAGCATCACAGATTCAACTGTTAAACTACTTCTTATTAGCTTGATAAATGGGAGGGTAAATGTATAAAAAGAAATATCTTTTCCGAAGATTGCATCAGTTTGTCCAAAACTTGTTTGATTTAAATAAAGCATAATTGTCTTCCAATTTCCTGCAAGATTTAGAGAAATCATAAAACCGATTGTAAGCGAAACTAATACGACAACTGGTTTTGAGAATTTTGAAAAACTTGGGTTTTTTGATAATTTATTTGTAGCTTTATTTGATGATGAACGCTTATTAAAATTAGTTAATAGTATGCTTAATGCGAACAAAAATGTAACAGGAAGTGAAATGAAAAATGTCAAAATTGGATATTTATATGAAGTCCAAAAAGTGTCAATTCTATTAATTTGGTCATACCATAAATATTCTGTACCAATAAAACTTAATAAATAAATTAAGCAA
>JAISKS010000086.1 GCA_031260825.1 Bifidobacteriaceae bacterium | reverse complement strand
TTTTTGGCGAGACCCACTTTTGGTTCCCTTTTGAGGTCCTTTTTGGGGTTAAAAAGGAACCAAAAGTGGGTCTCGGCAAAATATTGACAAAAAAATATACTAAATAAGGGTTTGGGTTTAATCAGGGTTTTGGTTTATTCAGAGTTTGGCCAGAAATCAGGCAAAAAAATATACTAAATCAGAGTTTGGGTTTAATCAGGGTTTGGCCAGTAATCCGGTAGATAAGTATAGTTAATTAGGGTTTGAGCGGAATCAGAGTTTGGTTTAATTAGGGTTTGCGTGGGATAGTAAGATATTTGTAAAATAGTTCTTGATATTTATTGTCAGCTCCAGAAACATTCCAATCGTGCATAGACTTATTAAATGTATCCGAATTCATTACTTGTATATAACTTAAATTTTTCACAGTATACCCAGCGTTCGTAATATCTCTTTCGCGCTCTCGCTCATGGAGGACGGATAGCTCGGTGGACTTTTGCTGTAGCATATTGGGATCCAAATGTTTCTCGCGACCATGTACCTCCACAATTAAGTTCTGATCGGGATAGTAGAAATCTGCGCGATAATTTTGTACCGGATGCTGAAGGGTCGGTAGCTCGTAGCCATAGGCAAGGCATTTGGCGAAAAACATGGTTTCCAAAAAAGACTCACGGGCGGCGGTTGCATAAAACAGTACCGCCTTAATACACTGGTAATTTCGCTGACCTTTGAAAATTTTGGCCTCAGTCTGTAGCTCCTTAATCGTGCAAAGATTGTTGTGGAGGCAAAAGTCCGCCGCGAGGAGCCCATCGATCACGCCGTAGTAGCGCGTGATATCTATGCAAGTGCGGGCGGCTGTGGTTATGTGGACATTTGGATTGTTGGGATTATACGGGATAGTTGTAATTTTGAACTTCGTGGTGTACCATTTGAGATTGTCAGTATTTACATGTTTCGATACGTTTTTTTTATTTTTTGCAATTTTATAAATACTTAAATTATTATTATAGTTAGTAAAAGATGGAAAATTATATATTGCTGCTGCAGATTTTAGCATGATAATTAATTGTGTCTCATTATTTTTATTTCTTAAATATGCATTTATACAATCTAAATGAAATTTTTTCTTATCTTTGTATTCATCAGGATTTTTTCCATATAAATTATTTCCAACTGAATATATATATTTATTATTTATATATCTATTCAATGATGTTTTACTACAAATAATATCATACTTATTAATTACACCATATTTATTAAGTTTTTTGTCTATTTCTTTTTTTATTTTATACATATCATTACTATAATTTATTTGTTACAGTTCTGCAAAAATCAAAGTAAATTTATATTAAAATGAATTTTAAAAATGTAAATAACTTTTTGATTTTTTATATTTGTAATAGTGTTTATAGGGGTAAACTTGCATAAACTACCGAAACAGTATTTTAAGTTACACGCATGATAAATCGGAAATAATAGATTTTTGCGCAGTATTTTATTTATTTAAATTTCTTATTTTTTGGTGATATTTTTCTAAGAATTTTGGCGAGACCCACTTTTGGTTCCCTTTTGGGGTCTTTTTTGGGGTTAAAACGGAACCAAAAGTGGGTCTCGACAAGAAAAGGGAACCAAAAGTGGGTCTCGGCGGAAATTAGGTTAGGAAACTTAAGTTCTAGCAGATCTAATGCGGTCCAGCGCGGCAGATTTCTTACGAAGCTCTCTCTCAGCTGGTGTATAGTCATCATCTTCATCATCCTCTGCGTTGCGGCGAGCGGCAGCGGCAGAAATCATTCTGGATAGTAAGTATAGAATACCTCCGCCTAGTGCTACTAAGCCAGCGGTTGCGCCCCACATAATATATTTATTACTGAATAGACGCACCCAGAAGTTTGAGGAGATAATGATGCCGGTTGCTTCGCTCTGGAATACATTGCCCGCTTTATCAGTTGATGTGACTTTCACAGATTGACGGTTATTGGAAGGAAGCATATCGAAAGTATATAGGCCAGTATCAGGGTCTATTACGATCTTATCTATAGGGGAATTATCTGCGAAAGCTGCAACTGTATCAAGTGCGATATTATCTTCAGCAGCTACTTTCACATTCAAACTCTCAACATTGAAAATACCATTATTATTAACATTTAATAGTGTTGCGAGTGGGTTAGTTTTGTCAACTACAAATGCTACAACAGCTGGATCATCAATATCATTACCTATATTATTTAGAGCACCATTATTGTAGCCAGCGCCTGAGCCTGCTGATGTACCAACATAATCTGAAGCATCAGGTTTTGTATATGTTGAGTTGTCATTTCCAGCGCGGTCGAGCGAGTACACTTTAATCGAATAATATGCGTCATCAGAAATTACAGCAGCGTTAATAGTATAGTCATAGCGCGCCCAAACTGTCTTTCCGCCACCAGTGCCCGCGCCTCCAAAGCCCGCGCCCGAACCGCCAGTATTATCAACAATACTATACTCTTCGCCTTGATGCAAAGTACGAGGAATACCATCACGAATCAAATCAACTTCAATCGCGTTTGTGTCTAGCAAGTTTACATTGATTTCAGAGAATTTAATGTCGATTGGTCTGGTTATAAATGTATTTCGTGCTTCGAGCTCAGCTTTCACGGTTGGGTCTAGTATATATACAGATCCGAAACGATTTATTGAGAACTCAACAGATGTTGTATAGGAATTGCCCGCTTTATCAACACCTGTAACAGTTAATGTATAAAGGTCGTCCCAAAGGCGCTCATAAGGGAAATCATCTAAATATCGTATTCCGCCTGTTTCACTCATTGCACCTGTGCCTGCAAGACCAGTAACCATTCCGCGGTTTGCACCAACAAGTCTGATATCAAGCGTATCAAATGTCCAGTCCCCAACATGTATTGCAGGGTGAATCTCGCCATTATATGCATTTCCAGGTTCAATGCCTGAAATAGAGATTGTAGGCGCAGTTTTGTCAATTACGAATTTATCGATACTACGGTTTTCATACATATTTCCTGCAGTATCAGTGATCACAATGCCGATAGTGTATTCGGCTTCATCGCTAAAGGTGATAGAGGACGTCCACGTGTCATACGTACCGGATGCTATTCCTGCGCCGCCCGATGAATGCCAAGGAGTGTTCGATGGACATGGTACAGTAACACCTAAACGGTTAGCAGTGCAGATGATTTGTACAGTAGCTGGATCGAAGAAATGCTCTTTTACGGAGAATGTTACGGTACGATTTGCATCATAATAATTTCCATTTCGAGAGTTATTATTATCGAAATTAATTGAAACTTCAGGCGCAAGCGAGTCTATCCAGAAGTCGAGCGGGTACACATTTGAGGCATGTCCAACGCGGTCTTTCATCGAGGCAACAATCCTATAATGATTATTATCAGATACTTTATACGAAGCAATATAAACTGAATCATCACCTTGTCCATTAACATGTCTCCAAGAGAGGGCTGAACCAGAAATATTACGACCATTAACATTTAAATTGAAACCATTATAATCAAAATATCTTTCGCGAACTTGAATATTCACTGTAATAGGTTTATTATAGATATTTCCACGCTCAGGAGTATCTCCTGTAAGGTTCATTGTAACTCTTGGAGAAGTATCATCAATGGAGAAAATCGCCCTAGCTGTAAAGGTATGCGTGCCCAGGATTAAACTTGCATTAGTTCTGACAGTACATATAATTTCAATACTATCCATATTATCAGATATAGTTAAATATCCAGTAGACGCTTTATTATAAATATTTTTATCTATTTGCGATATAGTATCATATGGGTTGATCACATTTCCAGTACCGTTTTTAGTACATTGTGCTGATTTAATACCCGAATGTGAAGAAGTTGCGTCAGAAATAATTTGAATTGGATCACCATAAAGTTGATTTCCAGAATTATCTCTAAAAGGCGTTGTAGGTAGAGTAATACTAATATTAGTTGAACTTTTTGCCATTTGTTCGCTTTCAAGAATAATACCTGATGTATATGTCTCCACAATATGACCAACATAATCCATAACTGTAATCTTAATAAATCCTTTATAGTTAAGCGGTAACTCAACAGTAGTCGATGCTTTTTGAATGTTTTGACCATCATCACCTTCAACAATTTGTTTATCTAAATATCCGCAATCGCCTTGTACTAATTCGCGATTTTCTTTATATTCATCAATCACCTTGTCAATTGTACAAGGGTTATAAATACTGGCATCAACAGTACCATTTTTATCAAGGAATGTATAACCAATACCATATAGACCTGTACCACTTGCATTAGCAGCAATTTCTATATTACCTTGGCCATCACATATTTTTGTGTATCCTTGAGTGGTTGCAGCAGTAATATTATCATAGTTGTTAATAGTATCATTTGTACAGTGAACCAAGCCGCTTATTGGTAAAAACGATACTTGAGCAGGAGAAGGAGGCTTAGTAGCTACGATAAATTTATTATTTGTACCAGCCTTTTTAAATGTTGCTACAGTATTGTTTAAAGCGTAGTCAGATACATCAGGCATATCTGAATTTTGTGCACTATTAGTTTTATGAATACGGAAAACTCCGGTTTGACCAGCCTCAGAATCTGGAACTCCTGCAAGCCCCTGTGTATTAAATACAGCATCTCGCTCTTTAACAATATCTTCAATAGACTCAGCAGGGGACGCAAATGAATATGAAGTTTCATTTAAATAACTATTTATTGATAATATACCTGAATCTAGAGTAGCATTATCAGAGATCTTTGCATCAATCTTTACATCAGTATTGAAATAGTAGCTACCGTTAATCTTGTAATAGCATGGGTATGTAGATTTTTCTATATCTCCAGCGATTTCACTACATTTTGATAATCGATCACCGGTAGAAGTAGGATATCCATCATCCTTATTAGCAGGATAAAAACCAGCGTCATCACTATCTTTACCAATTTCAAACACAGGAGGTACAATATCTATATGAATACGGTTTGGATCATCTGGACTATCTGCTCCAGGCGCATTAATATCAGGACCCATTTGATAAGGATCACTAAATAGTTTTAATGGGTTTTGAGCATGTAAAAACGCAACAGGGAATACAGTATTTTCAAGAGTACTTCCAAAAGGATACCCAGCAACCCCATTTAATACAGGTAGATCCTCTAAAATAACTTCATAAGTCCAATTTGTTGATGCGATTGGAGATCCAAATCCATTAGTACGAGTATTGGTGTCCGAGTAACGATCTGATGTATCATCAGTTATTTTTGTACCAGCATTTTTTGATACAATTTTAATAGTTTCAGCACATTCATCACTATTTTGAGTAACAGGTTCATCGAAAAGTGGTAATATATGCGCAACCCTGTTTAATGGATCGATCTCTTTACTGCTTATATCAATCAATCGACCATCAGATGCATAGGCTAACTCTGTACCATCCTCATAAAGACCTACAGATTTTCCATAATTACATTTTAAACTAGCTGCAGCTTGACCATCTTCATTTGCAGGGCCATCTTCATCATAAAATAGCCAGAATTTACTCAAAAATGCGTCTGATTGTTCATTTACTTTATTTTGAGTGATATTTGTTTGCATATTAACAGCATCATTACAGAAATAAGTATTCAAAGCTTGTACCCAATTACAAGCGTCTCCTGATGTAGTTTTTGTAATTTTAACATTATCTATATTAGGTGGCTGCACATTAACTAAAAGATCTTTTGTATATGATTCTATATTTCCAGCCATATCTACAATACTAAATTTAAGAATACGTTCGCCTGTTTCATCGCCAGTAGCATTAAAGTTATAAAGCTCAGTTGTGCAAGTCTCTGATGGCAAAGGGGCTGTATGATAAATATCTGTCACAGCATATGATATTTCACAGAGACCATATCCACCGCCGTTATCATTACTATCAGGATTGAAAGAAGCTCCACCTGGTTCTCCCGCATCAGCTCTCATTAATATAGCACGAATTTGTTGTGGTGTTAAAATACCTTCAGTTCTAAAAGCATCACCTGTTTTAGAACTACTATCGCTTTCCCAAAGCATATATGATTTATCTGCTAAGCCATTTGGTTGTTCAAGTTCATTATATCCATCGCTCATATAAAGTCCACTACCAGATTCAGGGAATTCACCTACTGAAGGAGTATAAACTGTAGTAGGGTCTCCTGGTACAAATGGTTTAGCTGCAGTACTATACCAATCATGCTGAGAAGTATTAAATGTGGTTATAGTTAGCGGATGATCAGCGTCATCATCATCAATTGCAGTATTATTTACAGATGGAGCATCTAAATGAGGCTTGAGGTTATCCACCGCGAAAGCGTACTCAATATGATCAATCTTTCCATTCCATGAAGTTATGTCAAGCTCAAGAAGGATCTTATTCTTATAATTAGGTACTTGTACTGTATTACTTTTGAAATTGATAACTAAGTTTTGATCGCAAGTAATATTAGCTTTAGGAACTTCACTAAATAGATTGTCATCACTTTCGTCAAGTTGCAAAGCTTCGCCATATAAACAGTTTTCGAATGTTCTAACTCCGTATTCATCAGTATCTCCTTCGAATGAATATGTTTGGGTTTCTTCCTCAGGATTAGCTTCTCTGAAATTATATGTTTTTTTCCAGGTAATTTCTTTAATGCCAGAATACGCATCAGCAGCAGTGAAATGGAATTCTGGGTAATCTGAGAAAATATCAATTGGAGTTGTTTCATATGGATTTCTATCTGCTGGGATTGCAGACTCTGGGTTATAATCAGGATTAGCATAGCGATAAGTTGTTGTATTATATGATGGGTTTGCAATTATATCATCTTGTATAATTGCACCAGATACAGTTTTCGATGATGATATAATTATTCCGCTTGAATAATAATCATCTCCTACATTCTTAACATTATCAATCGGTATAAGTTTTAAATAGCCTTTTGCATTTTTTGGTACATATATCTCGGTGAAATATTTATATCCAACAATGTCTTCATCATCCATAACTGCTTCACGCGTTACTCCACCGCAAGCACCCTTCATCGCATTCGCTACACTGCAAGTAGGAGCAAGATTAGTAGAATGGCCAGTATCCCCTGGAGCATAAACTGGAGAAAGCTGTCCCTGATCATCAACAAAATCATATGCTACTGCTTTTGGAGCTGAGCCTAAATCGGTAAGTTCTACATTGACAAAAATATCTTCATCGCAGATTGTTCTGTAGTCATTGTCATCAAGTGTAGTATGAATTGTATTATGAATTGTGCCGCCAGTGTTATCATTCTCGTCAACCACATCGCAAGCAGCATATGGATCATATTCGATCTTAGATACTTTTGCAGGAGTTTTATCAATATGATAAATTGGATCATATCCATACATTCCTCTTAGAACTGAAGAATTGCCCGAATTATCTCTGATAGAAGCTGTGAGAGTAAAGTCTCCATCGGTAAGTGCATTAGAACCAGAAGGAGTATTATAACGAGGGATATCAAATGAGCCAACTTGTAAAGTATTTACAGTTGACAAATGTGTAGTGTTATTATTAGTACATAGTAGATTTGTTAAATTATCATAAACTGGCGAACAAGCTACTGGCATACCATATGTAGCACTAAATATATGAGG